>NZ_JAGJEJ010000028.1:0-34148 GCF_018101025.1 Pseudoalteromonas sp. MMG006 | reverse complement strand
TAAAGAAACCCGTTACAGCAATGTGACGGGTTTTTTGCTGTCTGGGATTTAATAAAATAGCCAAGAGGCCATGTTGAGCTCAATAGTCAAACAAAACAGCTCGAAGGCGAGCCCCGCGGAAGGCCGCCCCGACACAATGATAGTATCCCATTTGCTATGTGAAAGTAGGACATTACCAGGCTTCAAATTGTAGAAAGCCCGACTAGCGATAGTCGGGCTTTTTTACGTCTGCAGAAAAGTAAGATACGCGTAATTAATAAATTTCGTTTAAGGATAATAACAGAGCGGATATTGCTAAGCGTCTTCACACCGCGAACTCAGTAGTGAAACAAAACAGCTCGAAGGCGAGCCCCGCGGAAGGCCGCCCCGACACAATGATAGTGTAGCATTTGCTATGTGGCTCTCTACCGCTGCGGGCACTACAACATCACCAGTACTTAAATAAGAGAAACCCGTTACAGCGATGTGACGGGTTTTTGCTGTCTGGGGTTTAGTAAATAGCCAAGAGCCCATGCCCAACTCATTCGTAGGGTCCTTCGCATATCCTTATCTCCACTACACTTTTATCCCTAACCAGATTTCATATGGTGAAAAGCATAATAATACTTTAAATGATCTGATAATCACTTAGTCTTTTTTTTATTATCAATTTTTTTTATAAAGTCTTTTAACTCTATTGCTAATTATCAAATGCTCTTTAAGCAATTAAACTAGCTTCATCTTGTATTTAAATACTTACATCACGACGGAGTAGAGCATGTCTCATCAAATCATTAAAGACTTACATAATCGTTACACTGCTAAGAAATATGATTCTGCTAAGCGTATTTCAGCAGATGATTTGGAAGTAATAAAAGAAGCTATTCGTTTGTCTGCTTCTTCAATCAATTCTCAACCTTGGAAATTTATCTTAGTAGAAAGTGAAGAGGGTAAGCAACGTTTACACGATACATTCGTAAATAAGCACCAGTTTAATCAACACCACGCTAAAGAGGCATCTCATACGCTTTTACTTGCCTACGATCCTAAGTTTACTAAAGAGAAGTTTTCAAAGCGTGTTGATGTAGAAGTAAGTTCAGGCCACCTACCAGCAGATATGCGTGATACCTTTATGGGGGCATATGCATTTGCTGAAATGAACACTGATGAAAATGGTTACAACGGTAGCTGGACTAAAGCGCAGGTTTATTTAGCACTGGGTAACATTATGCATACTCTAGCGCGTTTAAATATTGCCTCTACGCCTATGGAAGGTGTCGACCCAGATTTAATCGGTGAGAAGTTTAGTGAAGAGCTTGATGGCCACATTTGTGAAGTTGCACTTGCTATGGGTTACCCTCTTGTAGAGGAAGATTGGAATCACGGCTTACCTAAGGCTCGTTTAGCTGTAGAAGATATTATTACCACGGTATAACTTACTGTTATAAATAATTAGCCGAGAATATTCTCGGCTTATCTGTTTTTAAAATAAGCCATATGCTTCACTTTCTTGAACGTCTTCTTGTGCTGCGCATACAGGGCTAAAAATGGCACTTGGATCAATTAAAACACTGTGCTTTTCGGCTAGTTCTATTAAACCGCGCATCATATTTTTAGTTTGTGGGTCTATATCAAAGCCAACCTCTGTTAGCTTATCTAAAGGCTTAATATCTTCTTTTTTGTAATCTACGTTATCCTCTACTTTATCTACTAACAGCCCTACATGTGGAGTTGAGCCATCTTTAGTGGTAAAGACTATGATAGGTTTATAGTCGAGTGTAATTTGCTCTTTTGCAGCCTCAAATAATCGAAGTAGTTGCATTAAACTATTTTGTTTAATATCGATTATATATTTACTTACTTGTTTTTTATTGTCATCGGCACTCGCTTTAATAGCTTTATCCACAGTTTGTAGCAGTGATTTAAATGGTCGATCAAACTTTCCTATTATGGCTTGTAAGTCTTCATTATCTGTTTTGAACTCTTGATAAAACATTTCAAAGTTATGTAACTCAGTACTGGTTGTTGTGATGGTTGTATTGTTGCCTGTTAGGTTGTTTTCAAGACGCGTAAACCAAACCTCTAGTGACTCTTGCCATTTACGTAGTTGCTCTAAGGCGTGCTTATTACTTTGCTCTGTAGAATTACCGTTTAGAATAATTCCTAAATCAAATACCGGGGTCGGCGTTTCCATATAGTCTTTAACGCCAATAAAGCTTTTATTATTATTCGGCAAAGTAGTGAGGTCGTTGTTAAAACGCTCTGTGAGTAATATATCGAGAATTTTAAGTGAAATTGTTTTGCAGCCAACTTTAAAGTTTATTAATTCCATGCCTTTAACTTTATTTACCTATTAATGCTTAAAGGATAGAACAAAATAAATAAATAGCTTATAGAGTTACAATTTTTAAAAGTAGGATTACTTAAATTGTGCAATCAGTGATTTAAAAGCACTAGAGAGGCTATTATCTAACTGTTTTTTACCCGTTAAAGAAAACTGTTTTAATAACTGCTCATCGCTGCAATTTTGCAGCACACTTTGAATAATAAGTTGTTTATGAGGGGGGTTTAACTCTCTCATATTTGAAGGTGCTTTATTTATGGCATGCCAAAGTACGGCTGATATTGAAAACCTATTTAGGTTTTTATCTTTAAGTTGCCTTAGTTGAAAAAGCGCATGTGCTGTAAGTGGCTCATCAGAAAAACTATTGAGTAATATACTGACAAGTTGCCAGTGAATGGTTTTAAAGTGAGTTAATAGCCCGTACATAAATTCATTTTGAAATTGTTTGCTTAGATCGCCTAATTTATTCCAGTCATCATGTAACGATTTGATCACTAACACTGAATGCTCAGCAGTGCTTTTATCCTGTTTAAAACCTAGCTTTACAGGTACAAACCCTTGGCTTTGCCAAAAATTGAGTAAGGAAGCCGTAGCTCCAAAGCTTGCGCCAAAAAATTTGCACTGTGGTTTAAGTTTTAATTCGCAATAGCCAATTAGTGCTTTTCCGAGCCCTAAATTGTGAGCGCTAGGGTCAACGGCTATACGCACTACGCGGGCACTTAACTGCGTTAAAAAGTCAGCGCTGAAGCTAAGTTGTGCAAGCGTTTGCGCCATTAAATGACCTTGTGGTCGACGCTCTCCTGAAATAACTAGCTCTGCTAAATCAGTATCGATATCACCTTCAATAGCTATTAAGCAAACGGCTACTAAGCGGTTGTGCTCTTCACTAATAAATATTCGTTGTGCAGGCGCATCAAGCAGGTGTCGTAAATCGTTAACGCTACTTTGATAGTGTGCTTGGGCAAGTAATGCAATAACCTGTCTAAGTAGCAGCTCATCATTAATTAATGATTGTTGGCTAATTTCACGGTGTGTTAAAGCAGATATATCAGCACAATTGGTTTCGCTAAATTGAGCGTCTAATGCCAGTAGTGTGCGTATATGCTGCTCAAGAGGATCGTGTTTGGCAAATCGCAGTGGCTCGTCAAGCGTAACTACTTTTGCTGCTTTATAATGTGCTTTGACGTACTTGCTAAAGCGAATTGTATAACCTCGACCATTGCCCTCGTAGCCTACAAGTGTGCTTGCAAATACAACTCTTGGGTAATGCGTTAATATTTTTAATAATAGAGGCACTGGTATTGCGGCAGCTTCGTCAACAAGTAATAAATCACATTCGGGTAAACTATTGAGCAAGACATCTGGCGGCATATAAGACAAGTTAGCCAATTGCTTTTGTGTGGGGTCGTAATTTACATTTAGTGCATTTGCTAAATGTTTAAAACTTGAATGTGTTGCACTGAATTGAGTGGCACAAAGAATTATTTTTTTATCGCTAAGTTGTGCTGCACTAAGCCCAAGCGCTGCTGATTTACCTCGCCCGCGGTCTGCATTTATCAATAGGGGCCTATTTGCTCTTCCATTCGCTACTTTTACTATCTGCTCAATACAGCTCTGCTGTGGCTGATAATTAATAGTATTGCTAGGTGAAGGATTAGTATTATTGTTACTAACTCCGTTTAGCTCGCTAAAATGTAAAGCGGGCAGAGAATGAATAATAGAGCTAAAACGTTTGTTAAATAAGCTTTGTGAAGTGTTATGCCCGAAAGACTCAATGCTAGTTAAAGCAGGGTCAGGCCAAGTATTGAGTGAATTAAGCTCTGGCAGTATTAAAAATAAAATTCCGCCAGCTTTAACAGTACCTGCAAGCGCGGCTAATTTGTCTGGATATAGGCCACTAAAACCATCGTAAACAGCATCGTCAAACTCTTTACCCAATATTTGATGATTATGAGAGGGCCAAATGGCGTTTTTTAAAGTCTCTGATTTAGATAACGCAGCTGTATTGTCGTTAGTTATAAAAGAATTAACTAAGCGATAGCACCAAGCAGAATTGCCTGTAATAAGCACTAGCTGGCGATGGTTTGCGCCAACTAGTTGCTGAGTTAGTTTTGTAACTAACGCGTTATACAGCTTGAAGTCGTGCATATGCGGTTACTAACCATTTGCTACCAAGGTCATCAAAGTTTACTTGCACACGCGATTGCGCGCCGCTACCTTCGTAATTAAGCACAGTCCCTATACCAAACTTAGCGTGTAGTACGCGCTGACCTAAGTTAAACCCGCTTTCTTCAAATACAGCATGGCTTACTGAGGCACTAAAACGCCCCGCAGCTGGCGGGCGCGACACTTGTGTTTTAATACGAATTTCTTCTACGCAGTCTTCTGGTATTTCACGTAAAAAGCGTGAAGGACTGTGGTATTTTTCTTGCCCGTATAAACGGCGACTTTCGGCGTGGCTTATGTATAGTTTTTCCATTGCACGCGTCATACCAACATAACAAAGACGTCGCTCTTCTTCTAAGCGACCTGTTTCTTCATTACTTTGCTGTGAAGGGAACATGCCTTCTTCAACGCCCACCATAAACACAAGCGGAAACTCTAAACCTTTAGCTGAGTGAAGGGTCATCATTTGTACTGCGTCTTCATGCTCATCAGCTTGGCCTTCACCAGATTCAAGCGACGTATAAGCTAAAAACCCTTGAAGTGGCGAACTAAACTCTTCTTCTTCAGGGAGTTCGTACTGGTCGCAGGCACTTATAAGTTCTTCTAAGTTCTCTACGCGGGCACGGCCTTTTTCGCCTTTTTCAGCTTGGTACATAGCCATAAGGCCAGAGGTTTGAATCGCGTATTTAGCTTGCTCATGCAGAGTAAGGTCACTAATTTTGTCTTCTATGTGCTCTACCAGCTCTACAAATTTAGATACTGCACCTGCCGCGCGGCCAGATAAGTGCTGTTGTTCAACAATAGCTTTAGCTGCATACCAAAGCGGGAGTGATTCAGCCCGAGCACAATCACGTATATGACTTAATGTTTTATCACCAATACCGCGCGCAGGGGTGTTAATGACGCGCTCAAATGCGGCGTCATCTTGGCGGTTTCCTACCAATCGTAAGTACGATAGTGCATCTTTAATTTCTTGGCGCTCGAAGAATCGCATTCCACCGTAAATACGGTACTTTAAGCCTTCTTGTAGCATGGCTTCCTCGAGTACACGAGATTGCGCGTTGCTTCGGTATAAAATAGCGGCGTCTTGCAATGCATTACCTGCATTTAACCAGCTACGTAATTTGCTGCTTACAAAGCGGGCTTCGTCTAATTCGTTAAACGCGGCATAAATCGATATAGGCTCGCCTTCGTTACCATCGGTCCATAAGCTTTTACCCATACGTTCTGAGTTATTTTTTATAAGCGCATTAGATGCTTTTAGAATGGTTGCGGTTGAGCGGTAGTTTTGCTCAAGGCGAATAGTCTCGGCGTCAAAGTCAGTTAAAAAACGTTTTATATTTTCTATTTTAGCGCCGCGCCAGCCATAAATACTTTGGTCGTCATCGCCCACAATCATAATGCTTTGTGTATCGCCTGCGAGTAGCTTTAACCATGCGTACTGAATGGTATTGGTATCTTGGAACTCGTCTACCAGCATGTGCGCAAAGCGCTGTTGGTAATGGCGAAGTAGTGTAGGGTTATTTTTAAGCACTTCATAGCTACGTAGCAGTATTTCAGCAAAGTCGACTAAACCAGCGCGGTCACACGCTTCTTGATACGCGGCATATACACGCAGCATCATTTGCTCATTTATATCGTAAGCTTGAATATCTTTAGGGCGAAGTGCTTCGTCTTTTTTAGCGCTTATGTACCAGCCAAATTGTTTAGCTGGCCATTTTTTATCATCAATATTCATTGATTTTAATAAGCGCTTGATCATTCTTAGCTGATCGTCAGAGTCTAATATTTGAAAGGCCTCTGGTAGGTTTGCTTCTCGGTGGTGAGCGCGCAAAATACGGTGCGATAAGCCATGGAAAGTACCAATCCACATACCACCGACAGGTGCTTTTAAGGTTTCTTCTACTCGAGAACGCATTTCTTTAGCGGCTTTATTGGTAAAAGTAACTGCAAAAATACTATAAGCAGAGGCTTGCTCAACCTGCATTAACCACGCAATACGATGAACCAGCACTCGTGTTTTACCAGACCCAGCACCTGCTAATACCAGCATGTTTTGTAGTGGGGCTGCAACGGCATCGCGTTGTTTGTCATTTAAGCCATCGAGTAATTCAGAAACGTCCATCGTTACGCCTTTTCAATCAATAATGAAGGCAGTATAACAGGTGTTTTTGTTAGGCTAAATAAAATACTGTTTTTATGAACAGCTATTATAAAAATAGTGTCTAAAACCAATTAGCTGGCTAGTTTTCTAGCGTGTATAAATGACAAAATTTAATAATAAAAATAATCAAATTGACCTATATTTAGTAAAAAATACTAAAGCTTTTATTTAATGATAATTTAACCAATTGATTTTTAAGCTTTAATAAATTGGCATAAAGTGTGATAGTAAGTAAATAACTAAAATTTAAAATTAATTAACTACAGAGGTGAGTATGGCTGATCAAGGTTCTGGCGGTAATGTAATTGCAGCATTGTGTAATATATTTTTTCCTGGTTTAGGGCAACTTGTGCAAGGGCGTATTTTAGCCGCTATATTTTTTGCGCTCGCAATTATAATTAGTTACGCGCTTATATATGTATTAGTAGGCTTTGTACTTGTGCCAATTATTTACTTATGGTCGATTATAGACGCAGCACGATACCGCTCACGAAGTTAGGTATTTAACGTTTTATAAAAATAGCGCTTAGGGCGTGTTGCTCTTTGATGGTTGAATTTGCAGCAGTATGTTTGGTTTTTAGGCAAGGCAGAGCCTATGCAGTGTGGTTATTCCCCATAAATAGGCGATAACGCAGCATAAATGCCAAACATGCGCTGCCATTTGGGTTCTTTCTAGGGACGATAAACTCTTTGTTGCTCGGTTTTTACTTAGCCCACTAGGTTACAAACCTTACGCCGCGATTTAATCCCCCTAGATTGAACAAATTTCAATCTGCAAAGTTCAACACGCCCGAATGGCGCTATTTTGCTTTTTAGAGTCGGCGTTTAAGCTAATTTACGGGTATAATCGCGTTATTAGCATTTAAAAAGTAACAGTTATGGAATATCAATTTATACGTGACCCTATTAGTGGCCTACGCATCAAAATAAGCAGCGAACACGCAATAATTGGCCGTTGGCTAAATGAAGAGATTGGCAAAGAAAAAGTGGCTATGGTGCAAGCACTTATTACTTCGGTAAAAACAAGCTACGAGCCAGTTACCTTAAAAGGCCAAGAGATCGATTTAATACTCTCTAAAGACGAAGCCTTATTCGAAGCGCATGCCTTGCATCAAGATAGTGAAGATCTAGTTGCCTACCAAGATGATGATTTAATGCTTGAAGAAAACGGCTTAAGCAGTGGCTGTGGCTTTGAAGATTTTATTGATTTAATTGAGTCGTGGTCTGAATTTAGCGGATCAAAGTAAAACCAAATTTATTAAAATAGTGCAGATGCATTACGCTTTTTTTATCTGTACTATTACACTAATCAAAAACGTCAGGAATGAATATGTCTGCCAATTTAAACAAGCTAGTAGTCATGCTAGAAATGCAAAATGCCATGAATACTAAGGTTCATGATCAATGGTTTAGCCAAGGGTTTGAATGGTATAGAGCCATTTGGGTCGAGTGTGCAGAAATGTTAGATCATTACGGTTGGAAATGGTGGAAAAAGCAAACACCAGATACCGAACAGGTAATTTTAGAATTGGTTGATATTTTTCACTTTGGTTTGTCGCTAAGAATAGACGGCACTACAAGTTATGAAGAGTTAGCTAAGCAATTAGAGCAGCAACTTAATGCGCCCGAGCAAGCTGATGACTTTAAACAAACACTTGAAATATTAGCAGCATCAGCGGTTGCTGATAAAACCTTTAACGCCGCTGCATTTGCAGGCTGTATGGCGCAAATTGGTATGAATATAGACGATTTATACCGTGGTTACGTCGGTAAAAATACCTTAAACTTCTTCCGCCAAGATCATGGTTATAAAGATGGTAGCTATATTAAAGTGTGGAACGGCCAAGAAGATAACGAACACTTAGTTGAAGTAGTTAAAAGCCTTGACACCGAACATGCAGATTTTGCAAAGTTAGTATACCAAGGCCTAGAAGCTCGTTACCCAAAAAGCTAATTATATAATAGTGCGGTAGTCGGTTACGTTTAAGTAATCGGCTATTACATTATGTGGTTGCTTACTATCTGGGTTAGCAACCGCAAGTAAATGCTCAATGCCAAATTCTCTGGCGGCATCTAACACCGGTACACTGTCATCTACAAACAGGGTACGTTGTTTATTAAACCCTAAATCTTTTTGTACCTGATGCCATAAACTTTGCTGCTCTTTACTCACTCCGTATTGGTGAGTCGACACCACGCCATCTAAATAATTATCTATGGCGGTATGCTCAAATTTAAGCATTACGTTTTCTGGGTGAGCGTTAGTTAACAGTATGAGCTCTTTACCTGCTTTTTTTAGCTCTGTTAAAAAATGAGGTACATCTTCACGCACTTTGATTAAATGCTGAGTTTGACGCTTTAATTCCATTATTGGTAATTTTAGTTGCTCTTCCCAATAATCTAAGCAATACCACTGTATTTGTCCGCTTACTGCTTGATAACGTTTATGTATGTCAGCTTTTGCTTCATCAAGGGTTATATTGCGAGTAAGTGCAACTTGCTCAGGAACAACATTAAGCCAAAAATGACTATCGAAATGTAAATCGAGTAATGTTCCGTCCATATCGAGTAAAACGGTATCGATTTTTGACCAATTTAGCATGGGCTTTTCCTTGTGAAAAGTTTATGATTAAGCACAACTGCCATGATAGCAAAATAACGCCAATGACACAGAAAAAGCACCCAACTCCACCCCAAATTATCAGCAATGATGTCGTCGCTAAAAGCCGCCTATTCACTGTTGAATCTTTAGAGCTTAAATTTTCTAATAACGAAGAACGTCAGTACGAGCGTATTCGCGGCGGTGGCCGAGGTGCAGTCATGATTGTGCCTATTACTGCTGATAACGAAATGCTATTGGTGCGTGAGTATTGTGCTGGTACAAACGACTATCAGTTAGGGTTTCCTAAAGGGTTAATAGACCCGGGCGAAACACCTCAGCAGGCTGCAAACAGAGAGCTTAAAGAAGAAGTTGGCTTTGGCGCTGAGTTTTTTGAACCACTAAAAGTGGTGTCTATGGCGCCAAGTTATTTTAATGCCACTATGCATATTTTGTTTGCCAAGCAGCTATACCCGCAAACTTTGCCAGGTGACGAGCCAGAGCCATTGGTAGTTGTTAAGTGGCCATTAACAGATTGGCAGTCATTATTAGAGCAAGAAGATTTTACCGAAGCACGCAGCGTTGCAGCTTTGCTATTATTAAATAAGTATTTAGCGTCTGGAGCTGCCAATGAATAAATTATTAGAGCCATGTATTGAATTAGCTGAGTGTGCTGGTGATGCCATTATGTCGATTTATAAAAAAGACGATATTGGCAAGCAAGAAAAATCGGATAACACACCAGTAACCAAGGCAGATCTTGCTGCTAACGATGTACTTGTTGCTGGTTTAAAAGCCCTAGCGCCTGATATTCCTATTATGTCGGAAGAAACACCTATTCCTGCTTTAGCAGACAGACAGGATTGGCAGCGCTATTGGTTACTAGATCCTATGGATGGCACTGGTGAATTTATTTTAGAAAGTGGTGACTTTGCCGTAAATATTGCGCTTATTGAAAATAACCACCCTGTTTTAGGTGTGATTCATTGGCCTGCAAAAGGCATTACTTATTTTGCGTCAGCAAGTAATGGGGCATTTAAGCGTGAAAATGGCAACGACACTAAAATGTCGGTTGCAACGCCTGACAACCTAACGCTTGCCGTTAGTCGTAGGCAAAAAATTGAGGCAGTAAGTCAGTACTTAAATACCCAATTTGCTACTATCGCCGTTGGCTCGTGTTCGTTAAAGGCGTGCATTGTTGCAGAGGGGAAAGCCGATTGCTTTTTAAGAATCGGCCCAACTGGTGAGTGGGATACCGGTGCATCGCAGGTTATTGTAGAAGAAGCAGGCGGGTGTATTACCGATGCTGAGTTTAACCCTCTTACTTATAACCAGCGCGAGAGCACAGAAAACCCAGATTTTATTGTTATGGGACACCCCGATTGGGAGTTTCAAAAAATGATAAGTCCGCATCAAAGGTAGACGCTAAAGTATGCTTTGATTGCTTTTTGTTCGGTTGAACGCAATTAAGTAGTTAAAGCCTTGCATTATAAGTTTATTCCTATATTATAGCGCTCTCTTCGAAACAGGCTCGTGATTAACACGAAACTATTTCAAAGAAATTACAGGCGCGGGATGGAGCAGCCTGGTAGCTCGTCGGGCTCATAACCCGAAGGTCGTCGGTTCAAATCCGGCTCCCGCAACCAATTTTATATAAATTTGGTTACTGTAAAACTCTAACTTAAGAGATTAAATTAAGTAGTCGATAGACTCTAAATATACAGGCGCGGGATGGAGCAGCCTGGTAGCTCGTCGGGCTCATAACCCGAAGGTCGTCGGTTCAAATCCGGCTCCCGCAACCAATTTTTTATAAAGATTGGCAGCCACATTGTAATGTAAGCAACGCTAAATAAGTATGCATATTTCAGGCGCGGGATGGAGCAGCCTGGTAGCTCGTCGGGCTCATAACCCGAAGGTCGTCGGTTCAAATCCGGCTCCCGCAACCACTGAAATAAAATGAAACGACACGCTTAAAGCGTGTTTTTTTATGTCTGAAATTCAGTGAAATGAATAGCTCGTTGGTCTTAGCTCTCAATTAGCCAGCAAAGGTCGTCTTCACTGCGTTAGGCATTCACCTTTCATAAGCTCAGGCTCCCGCAACCAATGAAATAAAATGAAACGACACGCTTAAAGCGTGTTTTTTTATGTTTGAAATTCAGTGAAATGAATAGTTTGTCGGCCTCAGCTCTCAAGTAGCCAGCAAAGGTCGTCTTCACTGCGTTAGGCATTCACCTTTCATAAGCCCTGGCTCCCGCAACCACTGAAATAAAATGTTAGAATGAATCGACACTCTATATGAGTGTTTTTTATGTCTGAAATTAACACCTGCCTTTGATTCAACCGTCAACATAAATTGATACCTTCCTAAGCAATAATTTATAAATGTTATAAACTACTCTAAAAAATCGTTATTACTTAAAACTTCGTATTGTTTGTGTTAAAACGGCACAAATATTTTTAGGCTGTTACACATGACTGAACTTTACCATTGGTTTGATTTAATAGGCATTGCTGTGTTTGCTATTACGGGCACTTTAGTTGCGCACGAAAAGAAAATGGATGGCTTTGGTGTTGTGGTATTGGCAACTGTCACAGCGATTGGTGGTGGGACAGTTCGCGATGTTATCTTAGATGTTCCCGTGTTTTGGCTTCATGACCAAAGTTACTTTTATGCCATTTTAGCCGCAGTCTTGATCACCACTCGACTTATCAACAAGCAAAAGTCGATTCCGCATTATACTTTACAAATTGCAGATGCATTTGGTTTGGCTTTTTTTGCTGTAATGGGCACTCAAAAAGCATTACTAGCCGGCATGCCACATATGACCGCTATTATTATGGGGGTTATCACGGGCTGTTTTGGCGGTATGATCCGCGATGTATTGGCACGCGAAATTCCTATGCTACTAAAAGGTGAACTATACGCTATTACCTGTATAGCGGGCGGGATTGTTTATACACTTGGGGTTTACTTTGATTTGGTAACTGAACTTGCGATGGTTTTGGCGATGTTAACCACGTTATTGCTACGTATTGCCGCTATTAAATGGCAAATCACAGTACACGTTTTCAAATATCCTGACTAAACTGGTGTAATCACACCATTTACTAGGATAAGGAATGTCGTTAGCTCGCATCTATTCTCGTGCTCAAGTAGGCATTAATGCCCCCGAAGTTATCGTAGAAGTTCACCTTGGGAATGGTTTACCCGCTTTTCATATTGTTGGCCTCCCAGAAGCATCCGTTAAAGAGTCTAAAGATAGGGTGCGCAGTGCACTTGAGAACTCTCAATTTGGCTTTCCTGATCAGCGAATTACTGTAAATTTGGCGCCTGCCGATTTACCTAAAGATGGCGGCCGGTTTGATTTAGCTATTGCAGTAGGTATTTTAGTGGCCTCTGGTCAGATTGTTTGCCCTGACATTCATAAATATGAGTTTTATGGCGAGCTTGCGCTTAACGGTGAAGTGCGTGGGGTTAACGCTATTTTGCCCTCGGTGCTTGCTGCAAAAGAGCAAGATCGTTGCTGCTTTTTACCTTTTGCCAACGATAGCCTCGCGAGTCTAGTTAATGGTGTAAAACGTAAAGCCGTTAGCTCTTTGCAAGAGGTGTGGGGGGATTTACTTAATCAGCAACCTTTACCACTAAATATAGAATATCCCGATTGCACACAAGCTCCCGACTTTTTACTCGATTTAAGTGATGTTAAAGGTCAGCCTGGTGCAAAGCGAGTATTAGAAATAGCCGCAGCAGGCGGGCATAATTTATTATTTTTAGGGCCCCCTGGTACTGGTAAATCGATGCTGGCCCAGCGAATGGCGACCATAATGCCAACCATGTCGGACGATGAAGCTATTTCGACTGCTGCGCTTTATTCTATTATTGGTCAATCTATCGATTTAAATAATTGGCGACAGCGGCCATTTCGTAACCCGCATCACACGTGTTCGGCAGTTGCTTTGGTTGGCGGCTCGTCAAACCCTAAACCGGGTGAAATTTCACTGGCACATAATGGTGTACTCTTTTTAGATGAGTTGCCTGAATTTGAGCGTAAGGTGCTTGATTCACTCCGTGAGCCTATGGAGACAGGCTCAGTGGTAATCTCGCGTGCAGCAAGGCAAATGGAGTTTCCTGCCCAATTTCAACTAATAGCTGCATTAAACCCAAGCCCTACAGGGTGTCATAATGATAAACGTGCGACACCTGATCAAGTTATGCGTTATTTATCACGGGTATCAGGGCCGTTTATAGACCGCATAGACTTACAAATAGAACTACCTCGCCTAACAAGTGTTGAGCTACAAAGCACTCAGCCAGAAGAGAGCAGCGCACAAGTTAGAGCGCGAGTAGAGGCGGCTTACAGTGTGCAGCTAAAACGCCAAGGCAAAGTAAATGCGCGGCTTAATAATAAGGAAATGAATATACATTGCGCTCTTGCGCCAGCTGAATTGCAGTTTTTAGCAAGAGCGAGTGAGAAGTTGTCGTTATCGCCGCGCTCGTATCATAGGGTAATAAAAGTGGCGCGTACGATTAGTGATTTAAAAGGAGCTGAAAACATTAGCTTAGAAGAGCTAAAAGAAGCGCTAAATTATCGCGCTTTTGAACGACTACTAGCACAGTTAGCTAAATAGCCTGAGCTACGTTTAAGATAAATTTATTACCCAGAGTCAGGTTATATACTACATGTTTTACAGTGAAAGCATGTAGCCTTTGCCGCGTACGGTAACAATGCGTTTTTGATCTTTTTCATCGTTAAGCTTTTTGCGCAAACGACCAATTAAAACATCAACAGTACGATCGTTCGGGCTCCAGTCAGGCTGGCCAATTTCTTCAGAGATTTTTTCACGCGAGGTGGCTTTACCTGCATTGCTAATTAAGCAAATAAGCACTTTGTGTTCGGCTTCGGTTAATCGCGACTCCACACCTGCGGCAGTTATAAGCGTGCGGTTATCTGGATGTAATTTAAAGTCGGCGTATTCTATAAATTCTTCGCTTTCATCGTCTTCTTGCGTTACTGCAACGCGTTTATATAAAGCACGCATACGTAGCTCAAGCTCTAATAAATCGACGGGTTTGCATATGTAGTCATCGGCACCTTGGGCAAGCCCAGCAATACGATCAGCCTGCGAGTCTCTACTTGATAAAACAATAACGCCAATATCAGTGAGCGTATTTAGCTCTTTAGCAAGTTGAAGGCCGTCGCGCTTTGGTAAAACAATATCGATTATGGCTAACGAAAAAGCGCTGCGCAGGTTTACTCGTTGCCTTACAATGTTAAGTGCATCGGCACCGGTGGGATCAACCTCAATTGTAAACTCAGTTTCTGCGAAGTGATTTTGGATGCGTTTAACGAGCAACTCGTCATCTTCAACCAATAAAACGTTAATAGCCATAGTACTTTATTTTCAGTGTTTATAGCTCTGTATGGTAGCACCATTAACTAAATGCTGAGAAGGGTGTTTGTAAGTTTTAGGTAACTTAATACTTCAAAGACATAAAGAGTATTACGTAAAGGTTAAATTAGCACCTTTAAACTAATTAAAAGGTGCTAAATATTCAAAATAACCTATCAATTAGTCTTTTGAGTACATTGAATCCCACCACTGTGGTTCGTCTTTTAGCTTTTTGTCAAAATAGGCTAGCATAGTATTCCACCAGTCAAATCGCTTATCGCGAGCAAAAATTTGATGGTTAGCGCCTTTGTACTCAATAAGCTCTACATCCTTATTTAAAAGTTTTAAGGCAGTATACATAGTTAAGCTTTCGCCAACCGGTACGTTAGTGTCGCTGTCGCCATGAAGAAGTAACATAGGAGTGGTTACTTTATCTGCATGAAATACTGGGCTGTGATCGCTGTAAAGTTTAGCGTTATTCCAAGGAAAGCTATTTTTAGAGGCCTCGCCTGAGTATAAGTATCCCCACCACCCTTCGCCCCAATATGAGGTTAAGTTTGAAATACCCGCATGAGCAATTGATGCGCTAAACATATCCGTTTTAGTTGCCAGCAGCATCGTCATAAAGCCACCGTAAGACGCGCCTAAATTACCCACTTTATTGCTATCTACATATTGGTATTTATTTAAAAATGCATGTGTGCCTTCAATAATATCGTTAGCTGTATAGTCACCCCATGCATTTACATGTTGGGCTGAAAACTTTTGTCCAAATCCAGTTGCGCCTGTAGGTTGTACTACATACACAACGTAACCATTTGCAGCCCACAAGTTAAATGGGTAGCGCCCCGTAAAACCACGAGTAACAGGTGATGTGCCGCCGTAATAATAAACGAGTGCAGGGTGTTTTTTTGTTTTATCTAAATTACTAGGTATATAAACACGGCCTGTTATTTCTACGCCATCTTTATTAGTAAAGTTAAACTCTTCAAGGCTCGGTATTTGTGTATTTGCATAGGCAAGTGGTTTTGAATCCCAAATAAGCTCTGCTTTATTTTTGCTTATATTTAAACGTTTAAGCTGTTGTGGTGATGAAGCCGTTGTGCCGCTTAAAAGTACTTCTGTATTTCTATCGTGTGAGTAGCTAAATTGTTCAACTATATCTAGCCCTGTATTTAGCTTTTTAAAACGCTGTTTACTTAAATCAAATAAATAAAGAGGCTGAGTGTCTTGCTCGGTGACTTTTATAAGTGCATCGCCGTTATCAAGTACATTTAGCTGACCAATGGCTGGGTTAAATTGTTTGCTGAGTGCTTTTACATTTTTACCATTATCGGTAAGTAAATAAAGTTGGCCATCGTAATTATTGGCAAGCATATTTTTAGGTAAGGCGCGGCCAGCGCCATTTTTAAAGTCTGGGCCAGCGACTACATATACATCTTTATTTGCGTATTTAGCTTGGTTAAATGTTTTAAACTTACCAAGAGAGCTTAACTTGTTTGATTTTATATCAAGCTCAACAAGCTCTGTTTTTGGGTGTGTTGATGCTTGCATGGCCATAACGGGATGACTCATTAAAACTTTACCACGATTGCTATTTATATCTTCAAGGTTATACGAAATAGGCCCTTGGCTTAGTGCTTTAATTAAGCGGCTTTTAGTATCAAGCATATAAACATGGCTTTTTGTGCGTGCGTAGGACCAACGATCTTGCAGGCCTTTATAATGCTTGGTTAAGCTGTTGCTCTCGTCGGCAGATTTAGACCAGCTAAAAACAATGCTGTGAGTGTTATAAAAGGTAAAGCCACTGGCTCCTTCTAAATCCTCAGCAAGGTTTTTTATAGAGAAGTTGTTACGGTTTAATTGCTTAAGCTCGCCATTTAACAAATACACTAAATATTGGTTATCTGGGCTCCAAATAATATTCCTGGGCTGGCCTGATTCAAATCGATAAAGTGTTTCGTTATTGTTGTTTTTAAGCTCGGTAATTGTATTCGCTTGATTTGCGGTTTTATCACTGTAAGTGCGTGTTGCTGTAATATAGTGCTTAGCATTAGGCGCCATTGATAGGCTGCTAATCGTCGGCGCATCGAATAACTGTTTGGCAGATAAGCGCTTTTGCTGTGATGTACTAAGCGTAATTTTGTCGATATCAGTTTTTGGTATAAAGTCGAGGCTAACTTCGTTCCAGTTAGCAACTTGCTGCGCTACTAAAATGGCAGTATGAGAGCCGGTGGTGAGCGCAAGTTTATAGCTGTTTTTATCGCCTTTTTGACGTTCACCATCAATAAATAGCTGCCCTTGTTCTAGTCCTTTTAAGGTAAGCGTACCTTGGCTAAAACGGGTGGTTTCAATATTAAATTTAAGCGCTTGTAGGCCACCTAAAGTGAGTGCATTTATTTTATTAAATGGCTGCCAACTCTGCTTTTTACCAAATACCGACAAACTAGTTGAACTTGCTTGCAACTGCGGCAATAAGTTATTTACGATAGCGTCGCCGTGCGGCGTTTGAAAGGGTTTTAATTGCATGTCTTCAGCAAGCGGGCCAATAAATTGTATTTTAGACTTGTCGAGCGGGGCAGCCATGACCGTGAAACTCAAACTACTTAACGTAAAAATGCTAGCAGCTTGTTTTAATAATTTATTTTGTTTGTACCAATATGAGCTAAATTTCATGTTTGTGCCTATTATTATTTGGTAATTTGGCCAAATATAGCATGTATTGTTACCATGCTCACACGTTCAACACATCGGAGAAAAAGTGACCTTACTGATTATTTATATGATAGCTGCCATCGTTATTTCGTTTTTGTGCTCGGTTATGGAAGCTGTATTACTAAGTATTTCGCCAAGTTATGTTGCTTTACTTCGTAAAAATCAGCCCGCGCTTGCTAAGCAGCTTGAAAAGCTTAAAAGCAATATAGATCAGCCATTAGCGGCAATTTTAACGCTTAATACGGTAGCGCATACTGCTGGTGCTGCTGGTGTGGGCGCACAAGCGGCAGTTGTTTTCTCCGATGCGGCAGTCGGTATTGCCTCAGCCATAATGACTCTACTTGTGTTAGTGCTTTCTGAAATTATACCCAAAACATTGGGCGCTAATTATTGGCGAGCATTAACACCTAGCGTTACTTACTCTTTGCGCTTTTTAGTTATTTTACTAAAACCTTTTGTATGGTGTGCCCAAAAATTAACTAATTTAATGGGCTCTAAGCACGATGAAGCGTATTACATACGCCAAGAAATAGAAGCCATGGCAGACATTGGTACAGAGTCGGGGGCGCTTCACGAGGATGAATCTGAAATTATTCGTAATTTACTGCACTTCAGGCATGCAAAATTATGCGATTTAATGACGCCGCGAACCGTACTTTTTAAAATTCATAAAGACTTAACCGTAAACCAATATTTAAATGAGCATGGTTCATCGTCTTTTTCTCGTATATTAGTATTTGATAAAGACGCTGATGACATTATAGGGTTTGTGCACAAAAACGATATTATGCTCGCGCATCATCGGTTAGGTACCGACTGCAAAATAAGTAAATTAGTTAAACCTATTCATACCGTGCCTGAGGGGCATAATGTATCGTCTTTATTGCAAACGCTGCTTACACAGCGCACACATATTTGTTTAATTGTGGATGAGTATGGCGATGTGCAAGGCATTGTTACCCTTGAGGATATGATTGAAGCATTAATGGGGCTTGAGATTGTTGATGAGCGAGACCAATCTACTAATATGCGCATGGTTGCTAAGCAGCGTTGGCGCCAACGCTTAGCAAACAGCGGCCATATAGTCAGCGATGAAGATAAAGACACCCGAGGCGATAACTAAACGCTCGGGTGCTTAATATTTTAAATTATGTGTGGGGCGTTTCAGTCCATTTCTTTGCCCACGATACAAACTCTTCTTTAGGTTTGGGGCAGCTGAACAAAAAGCCTTGAATGGCTAAGTTTCTACGGTAGTGCTTTAAATAGGCGAGCTCTTCAGGGCGCTCAACCCCTTCGGCTACTAAATCTAAGTGTTCACCGCTGGTTATATTAATCAAAGAGCTAACAACTACCTGCGAAAAAAGATCAGTCTCTATGTTACTAATAAATGAGCGATCTATTTTTATTTCTGTAAAGGGTAAGCTTCTTAACTGGTTCATATTGGTAAAACCTACACCAAAATCGTCAAGCGAAAGGCCAAAGCCATGCATGCGTAATCTGTTTAATGTTTCTAATTGAGGAAGGCTCGAGAGCGCATGCTGCTCTGTTATTTCAATAATTATATTACTAGGGGTAAGCTGATTTAATTGTAAAATAAGTAGTAATTTGTTCGGGCAATTTAAGTCATCTAATTGAGTCGGAGATAAGTTAAATGCTAACTTTAAGCAATGCCCAAGCTGACTTTTAATATTTTTAAAGTCGCTGGTGGCTTTTTCAAATAATGAGAATGTAATTTGATTTATTAAATTATGCTGTTCAGCAAGGCTAATAAATCGGTTGGGCATTATTACACTGCCGTCTTTTTTTGAAACAATACGAGCGAGTACTTCAACACTTTCTATAATGTTGGTTTCTGAGTTTACCTTTGGTTGATAGTAAGGTGTAATCTCATCATTTTCTAGCGCTTTAATTAGCTCAATTTTTGAAATAGGGGGCTCTTTAGTCAAAGTTCGACTATTCAGATGAGCAGCCTTATGTAGCAAATTACCTACTTGGCTTATTTGCACAGGTTTAGATATATTCCCAATAAGGTGAGCATTATGCTGTTTAGCAAGGTTTGCTGCTAGGCTTATTACTTTGTGATCCATTTCTGAAACAATAATAATACCGCCTTGATAGTTTAGCTCCCCTAAGTGGCGTATTAATTCCATGCCGTCCATCTCTGGCATGTTTAAATCAGTAAAAATTGCATCATAATAGGTTGGATTAGTTTTTACTTTATCTAATGCATCTCTAGCGCTTAAAGTAGTGGTGATCGTTTCAGACAGCCCTAACTCTTTAAGTATGGCTTCCATAACAATTAAAATAGCCATTGAATCATCAACTACTAAAATATTCGGCACTATTTTTTTCATTGTTATCCTTTCCAATAGTGAATTTAAAAATCTCGGTTACTGTAAAAATAGTACCGAGTGGTGTATTTGTCAGTATTTATAACCCTATTTTATTTAGGCTAATGAGATAACCTGCAGCTTAGCCCCCTCGTGTTTTTAAGCTGGATAGGTATACTAGCGACATTGTTTTAAACGGTCATAAAGATGATAAAAATAGACTTAATGCTAGCCGAACAGCCTTTTACAATAATGTTTTCGGGGCAACAAATTGTACAAATTTTTCATAATCAACAAGCAATCTCTTTTGACAACCCACGAGAGAATTATTATCAATTTACTTTAGATAACAAGCTTGTTGGAATAGACAGCACAGAGGTAAATAATCAATCAATATCGTTATTTGTTGATGATGTATTTGCTACTCAACTTGCTTTACCAAACCCAGTAAATAACACACCCAAAAAAGGTTTATTAGGACTGGCGGCACTGGGCTTTAAGTTATTTAAAAGTGCAAAAGTAATTAAGGTGGCCCTGGCGGGAGCATCCGTTGCTGGGTATGCATGGCTATTTAGCATTGAATTTGCGCTGATGCTTATTGCCTGTTTAGTGGTGCATGAGTATGGGCACGTAAAAGCCATGAAATACTTTGGTATAAAAACTAAAGGTATTTACCTTATTCCCTTTGTAGGCGGGCTTGCTGTAAGCGACGATAAAATAACAACTCGCTGGCAAGATGTGGTTATATCATTAATGGGCCCTGCATTTGGCTTATTCACGTCTGTACTGGGCGTGGTTTTGTATTACGCCACTGAAATGGACATATTTGCAGGTGTTGCGGTATTAAGCGCACTACTTAACTTATTTAACCTACTACCCATTTTACCGCTTGATGGCGGCCATGTATTAAAAAGTATCAGCTTTTCAATGCGCTCTTGGGTAGGTTTGAGTGTGTGCTTACTCGGTGTGTTATTTGGCTTATGGCTGAGCTATACATTTGGCTTAATGTTGCTGGTATTCTTTTTGTTTGTGGGCGCACTGGAAATCGTATTTGAATGGCGCGGCCGACATTACTCGCATTTATTACCGCTTGATAAATACGGGCAAGGCTTTTCAGCCGCTATGTACGCTATGGTTGTTACAGGCCACGTGGCAGTAATGATGCACTTTGCAGACTCTAAAAACCCAATACTTAGTTTACCGATGACGATTCTATCGAGCTAATGATTTTGCGCGCAGTTAACTTTTAACTGCGCGCAAAGCTTCATTAATAAAAGCTCAATACCAGCGATATAAATACCCCCGTTACAAATAGCTGCACCACACAAAAACCCATGATATCTTTTGCTTTTAAGCCTGCTATTGCCAATACGGGTAATGCCCAAAAGGGTTGGATTAAATTGGTCCATGCATCGCCCCACGCAACAGCCATAGCAACGCGAGAGATATCGGCGCCCAGCTCTTGCGCTGCGGGTATAACAATCGGTGCTTGTACTGCCCATTGACCGCCGCCAGAAGGTACAAATATATTAACGAGTCCTGCACTTATAAAGCTAAAAAATGGCAAGCTATCGGCATCTGCTACGGCAATAAAACCACGCGATATTTGCTGCGCTAAGCCACTATCGACCATAACGGCCATAATCCCTGCATAAAACGGAAATTGAATAACAATGCCTGCGCCGCTAGGAATTGCTTGTTGTAAGCTATTAAGTAAGTTATGCGGTGTTTGGTGTAAGGTAATGGCTAAAAACAAGAACACCGCTATAACGCTATTAAGGTTTAAGCTACCGTCTGCAAATATAAAGTAATATGCCAAATAACACAGGCCGAGCAAGCCAATTGCTATGCCAAGCAGTTTACTGTGTTCTAAATGTTGTGCCGGGCGGGTTATGTTTTCATTATGAGCGGGGGATTCTTTTATTATTGCTGGGTCTACATATACGCTGTTTTTATCACTAGGTAGCATATAGCGGTTAATCAGCGGCATAATAATAAATAAGCCAATTAATATTGCTATGTTAAAACCAGCAAACAGGGTTTGTTCAGTACTAATTATACCAATGCTGCTTTGTGAAAAGTGGCCCTCGGTAGCAATAGTGAGCGGAATAGAGCCCGCTAAACCGCCATGCCATACTACAAACCCCGAGTAAGCACTGGCTACTAACAACCTGTAATCAACCTTTGTTTGCTTAGCAATGGCTTTTGCAAATAAAGCGCCAATCACTAAGCCAAAGCCCCAATTTAACTAACTTGCTAAGAGTGAAATAAGCGTGACTAAAATTATGGCTTTTGGCGCAGTGTTAGCAAGTGTAGCTAATTTTTCTAGTAGTTTATTTATAGGTGATGTACTAGCCAGCATATAGCCGGTAATAAGCACTAATAGCATTTGCATGGCAAAGCTCAGCAAGTTCCAAAAACCACTCCCCCATGCGTTAATAACTTCAATACTGGTTGAGGGGGTAAATAGGCTAGCGCCTAGTAAGGTAATAATGCTTAGTAATATTACAAATATAAAAGGGTCGGGTAAGTCGCGCTCTACTAATTTAGTAAATGGTGTGGCAATTTTATTTAGCATAGTGTGTCTGTGTGTTTTTTATTCTTAATATAATTAATCATGCTCTTAGCTGATTAGCAAACCCGCATTTAGTCTTATATTGGTCGTGGCGGTTTAGCTATAAAAGTTGAGCAAATTTTAATCCTAAAAGGTTGGTAGGTCATACTTAAAAGCTTAAACGTTGCTTAAAAGCATGGCTTACAGTACCGTACTGTTTATAGATAATTTACTAACAAAGATTTTGTATTATGCCGGTAATATTTAAAAGGCTAGCGCTACTTGTTCGTGCTCATATTGATCAGTTGAGTTGGCAGGCAGTAGCACTTGCAATATTAACTCACATGCTTATAACGTGGGGGCTATTGTATGTAGCTAATGAGCAAGCGCTCACATCGTTTACTACCTTTTTTTACTACTACACAGTCACAACCTCAACGGTGGGTTATGGTGATTTTAGCCCAGCTAGCGAGCTTGGCCGCTGGGTTGTAGCATTAATACAAATTCCGTTTGGTTTAGCTTTATTTGGCGTTCTGTTAGGAAAAACAGGGCAAACAGTAACTTACTTAATTAGGCGCGCTATGACTGGTGATAAAAACTTTGCTCACAGTAACAACCACATCATTATTTTTGGTTGGCACGATACTCGTACAAAAAAGATGATTGATTATATTCTTGCCGATACCAAGCGCACTGACCGCCGTATTTTATTGGCGGTTACTGAGCAAATGGATCACCCATTTTTAACCAACGAAAACGTCGACTTTGCACGTCTTACAAGCCTTACTGATTTAGAAGAGTTGGAGCGTGTTGCAATAAACCGCGCTGATAAAGTAATTATTGATGGCCAAGATGATAATCAAACATTTACAACGGCGCTGCGTATTAGTCGTTTAGTTAAAAAAGAGTGCCATATAAGCGCTCACTTTTTAGATGAAACCAAAGTAGATATGCTGCTTGAGCATTGCCAAAATGTAGAGTGCAGCAGTGCTAAATCGGCAGAGATATTAGTGCGTTCAATGCAAGATCCTGGCTCAAGCCGAGTACAAGAAGAGCTGCTTTCTACTTTGCATGGCGATACTCAATTTAGCTTAGCGATTCCTGATGGCTGTAGTGATATGGAGTTTGGCACTTTATTTCATCATTTTAAGCATGACTACGATGCAATTTTATTAGGTGTAGCACATAATTTAAGTGCACAAAATATGGATTTAAACCCACCACTTGATTACAAAGTAAGTGAAGGCGATATATTGCACTACATTGCGCTGGAGCGCGTTTTAACTAGCGAAGTGGATTGGCAGAGCTTGGCAAAATAATGAATGAAGTTGTATTTTTAATTATTATTTTAAGCGCTTATATTTTACCTGTCGTTATAGTAGTAAATAGTAAGCGCACCCAAGGCCACGAAAAAAACGGCTGGCTAATAGGCGTTATTATATTTTCGTGGCTTGGGCTTGTAATGTATTTTGCTATTGTGCCAAAGCATGGTCGCAAAAAAAGAAAGAAGAAAAAATCGTCATAATATTATTCTAATTGCTTAAGTTTATGCTCTATTAGCGGGTCGTCAGGCACAATTTGCTGTGCGACCTCCAATAACTGAATCGCATCATTGGGGTGATCATCTTGATGCTTAAGCGCTACATCAATTAATGGTTGAATATCAATTTTGGCCTGATGCTCCTGCACGTGCACTTCTTTTTCATCGGCTAAAATTTTATGTGCGGTACTTAACAATGCTAAGCGGTGAGGAGAGCTTGCATTAGCCTTATTTAGGCTCTGATAATACTCTTCTTTTAAACGCAGTGTTTTGGTTTGCAGGCGAAACTGCGCAATATCAATTTGCTGGTGGCGAATAAAATCAACGGCCACTTGTTTATAAAAACCAAATTTACTCAAATAAGTAGCATGAGTACCGTGCCCCATACCAAATACACGCAAGTGCGTAAGCTGTGGGTAACGCTTAGCATGTAAGCGGTCTATTTTATTGGTTGGATCATAAATTATATAGCCCTTAGCATGGCCTAAATCGAGGTCGTTATACTCACTTTGCCAATCAAACTGTTGTGCAAGCGCAGTGCTTGAGCGGTTATCCCAAGGGACTGTTTCGGAATTTTTTGTACTGACAGGGTGAAAGAATAGCACCTGATCGAGTTTTAATAATTTTGCAAATGCGCCCACAGCAAAACCACCACGGCTTAAGCCATAGCCTAAACGGCACTTAAATGGGCTAAGTAAGGTTGATAGTTGTTCTAAAAAGAAAATCAAATTACGGCTTCTAAACCAATTACTTGTACCTAAGTGCTGAAATGAAATTACATTAACGTTTTGCTTTTGTGCTAAATGAAAACCCCAAGGGGCAAAGTTATCGGTCAGATCTTGCTCTTGTACGTTGGTACCTGCGGGGGAGAATGTAAAAAGCAGGGGCTTATTTATATCAACAAAGTCATATTTTACGTACACATCACCGAGTAAGTCACCGCCGTTTATAGGCAGCTTAGTTTGTTGTTCATCACGACAAAGCGTTAACCATTCATCTAACCAATACAGTAATTTCATTAATCCCCCAATTATATCTTGGCGGGGATCGTATCAAACCCGGCTAAAAGAGGTCAAACATAGCCAGATTGTAAGCTAGGTAAGTGTTTTTAATTGCTCATGGCAATTATTTCATTCCAATCGTTTTTAGTTACTGGCATAAGTGAAAGGCGACCAGCTTTTTTAAGTGCAAGCTCGGTTATAGCATTGTTAGCTTTTATATCTTTTAAGCTAGCTCGTTTATTTAAATGGCTCTTATATGTTACTTCAACAACAAACCAGCGCGGTTTATCACTAGTGGCCTTTGCATCGTAATAATCGCTACTTAAATCAAACTGTGTTGGATCTGGATAGGCCTCACATGTCACAGTGGCTATACCTACAACCCCTACAAGTTTGCAGCTTGAATGGTAAATCATTACTTGGTCGCCTAGCTTTATATCATCACGTATAAAATTACGCGCTTGATAATTACGTACACCTTCCCAAAGTGTCGTTTGGTTTGGTGCGTTTTTTAAATCATCAATTGAAAATGCATCAGGTTCTGTTTTAAACAACCAATAAGACATAGCGTCATTCCTAACAAAGATTTACATAGTTGTAGTCTATAGTATCATTAACTTATCAGGGGATTGAGGAAGAAATGATGAGCCAAGTATTAGATGATTTATTGTCGTTGTTAACGCTTGAAGAAATTGAGCAAGGTTTATATCGCGGACAAAGCCAAGATTTAGGTTTTGGTGCTGTATTTGGCGGTCAGGTTATGGGGCAGGCGCTTTCTGCTGCAAAAGAAACATTACCTGAAGGGCGCATAGTTCACTCATTACATTCTTACTTTTTACGCCCAGGTGATGCTGCTAAGCCCATTGTCTATGATGTAGAAACTATACGTGATGGAAAAAGCTTTAGTACGCGCCGTGTAAAAGCGATTCAGTACGGTAAGCCTATTTTTTACATGACAGCGTCTTTTCAAGGTGAAGAAGAAGGCTTATCGCATCAGGCAACTATGCCAAATGTGCCGCCACCAGAAGAGCTGCGTTCATCACTTGAATTTTACCAAGAAAATGCTGCACATATTCCAGAGGTAATTCGTAATAAATTTATTCGCGAAATGCCAATTGAAATGCGTCCGGTGACTTTTCATAACCCATTTAAGCCTGAAGCAATAGAGCCTGTAAAACATATTTGGTTTAAAGCCAATGGTGAAATGCCGGACGATCAGCGCATTCATAATTACTTACTTGCTTATGCTTCAGATTTTGAGTTTTTGCCTACTGCGCTTCAGCCACACGGCGTATCGTTTATGCAACCAAATATGCAAGTCGCGACAATTGACCATGCTATGTGGTTTCATCGCTCGTTTAGATTAGATGATTGGATTTTATATACAATCGACAGCCCAAGCGCTAGCTCAGGCCGAGGATTAGTTAGAGGGCAGTTTTTTGACCGACAGGGCAACTTAGTTGCCTCAACAATACAAGAAGGGGTTATGCGCCAGCGCTAACCTTTACACAGCGATAAAGTGCTAGTTACACTGACCTTGCACTATATCGCTGATTGATTGCCAAATACGAGCTGGCAATAACGTTTTAAGGTGCATGTAAGTTTCACAAAGTTGCGTGCTACCCACTAAACCGTTTTCACCTTCTGTTATTAAAAACTCACCGCGTAAGTTATCAATAAAGCCAACTAACACTTTTTTGTCAAAAAACTCAGGTGTTTTAATACCATGAAGAGTCCCTAAGCGCTCTGCAAGTACTTGGCTTTCACGTTCTAGTTCAGCCTTTTCTATACCATTGCTGGTTTGGATAAAGCCAATAACAATAGCGTAGCGTTGCAGCGTAAAGCTAAGTGCTCTGCCTAGCATTTCTAGTTTGGCTAAACAGTCATTTGTGTTGGTGATGTGAATATTATCACCATCAATTTCTATTAAGTTTTGATCTGCAAAGTTAGCTAAAATGCGCGTAATGTAGTTTTCATCCAGCTTTTGCAAGTACCACTCTTTAGCAAATAAAGGATAAAACGCTTTTACTAATTGCTCGCATTGTTGAATGGTTGTGGTGTGTTGCTTAAATAAATGCAGTGCAAGTAAGCTTGGTACGGCAAACAAGTGTAAAATGTTATTACGATAGTAGTTGAATAAGATTTTTTCTTTTTCACTAATCGCAATGATTTCACCAAATTCATCGCTAATCACTTCAAACTTATTAAGCTTTAAAGCATGCGTTAATAGCTGCTCAGGTGATTCATCCGGTGCGGTTACTTTTTCGCTATAGCTGGCATCGCGTTGTAGGCGTAAATAAAAATCTAGCTGAGCTAAAAGCTTTGGTTTACTCAGTGCGTGCTTATCGTTAACTAGTAATATCATTGCTAGCAAGTTAACGGCATTAAGTGCAGCTGCATTGTTTATTTTAACCATTACCTGATCGGCAAGGGCGGCTACTTGTGGGCCTAACCATTGTGGTTTTTGTACATCAGTTGGATGGATTGCATCGCGCCAATCTGGTTGGTTCTCATTTAAATATTGGTTTACAGAAATTGGATCGCCAAAGTTTAAATAACCACGCCCATAGTTTTTAAGATTTTTAATGGCTTTAAATATGCCAAAAATAGACTCACCTTTTTTGTCTTTACCGGCCAGCTCTTTAAGGTATGTATTTATTTCCATTACGTGCTCGTAGCCAATGTAAACAGGTACAATAGAAACAGGGCGGTCTATGCCACGTAACATAGCTTGTAGAGTCATAGCGAGCATGCCAGTTTTAGGCGGAAGTAGTCGCCCAGTTCGGCTGCGTCCACCCTCAGTGTAAAACTTAACTGAGTAGCCTTTAATAAATAGCTGACTTAAATATTCTTTAAATACGGCCGAATATAGTTTATTACCAGCAAACGAACGGCGAATAAAAAATGCTCCCGAGCGACGAAAAATCCCCCCGGCAGGGAAAAAGTTAAGATTAATACCCGCTGCAATGTGAGGTGGCACTAAACCTTGATGGTAAATCGCATAAGTAAGAAGCAGATAATCCATGTGGCTGCGGTGGCACGGCATATAAATAATTTCGTGGCCTTTATTAGTTAGCTCGTGGATTTGCTCTGTGTATTTTACGTCAATACCGTTATATAGCTTGTTCCATAACCATGTTAAAAAGCGCTCTGCCACACGTATCATTGCTTCAGAGTAATTTGCGGCTATTTCATCAAGTAACTTAAGTGCATTTTGGCGCGCTTCTGTTTGGCTTATATTTTTAGATTTAGCTTCATCTTGAATGGCTTTTTTTATTGTTGGTGAAGCAAGAAGAGAGTTAAATAATTGCTCGCGAGAAGGCATTTTAGGGCCAGTTGCCGCCAGTTTCTGGCGCTTAAAATGTACGCGTGCAACACGCAGTAGTTTATGTGGCAGCTCACTTACGTCAGCTTTTTCATTAACTAATAATGATAAATCGAGTGGTTGGCTAAATTTAATAAAGTTATCTCGTCCAGAAAACAACACGACAAAAAACTTTCTAAACCAACTTGGTGTAAGTGAGTGTGTTATTAATGTACGCAGCCCAGGTTTTTCTTTGCCAGGATCGCGCCCCCACAAAATAGTAACAGGCACTACTTGCACATTCTTTTGCCCACTATTTAATAAGTGCTCAACAATCTCTTTGCCTTGTGCAAGCGCATTGGTTGGTTTTGCTTCGTCACCAAATAATGGCGGTGGATTTTTAATGCCAATAAAACGATCGAGCTGTTTATTACCTAACACCTGCTCTTCGGTTGGACTAGGTAAACCATGTTTTTTACACACACGTGCAAGTGCCGCTAAATCAAAACGTGAATTTAGTCGCACTATATAAAATGTAGGATATTGAGGATTTAGCTCATACTGCTCAATCGGGTTCTCAGGAAGCACTTTGCTTTTAACTAGTAAGCGGCTTACTCCAGCAGAAAGAACATTTAAACAATAATTAAAAATACGCATCGCCTCACCATATTGAGAGTATTAAAAGCAAAATAAGCCCATAGGATACCATAATATCTGCTAAATCCGTTATTTTGCGTAATTGGTTATAAGCTAATAATTGACTGCATGCGGCAGTATAGGTTCAAGTATAGTTATTTATTATCTAGCACATAACGGGCTGTAGCTTATTTAATCGAATACTCGACTTTAATTCTTTTCTAATTAGTTGTTGCATTTATCACCAATATCACTATAATACGCAGGCTTTCAAAATTCCCCCGGGAACTTGGAAGGATAAATTAAGCTTGGATTTCAAGCTAATAAACAGGAGTTCCGATTTGGAACTCAACGTAGATATAGATTAACAACCGGCATCTTAATTATTAAGATTGTTTCGGTCGTTTTTTTATGCTCTTTAAATGCTCTTTATATTGAGGTTTAAGAATGTCAAATCAACGCATTCGTATTCGCCTAAAAGCTTTTGACCACCGTTTGATTGACCAATCAACGGCGGAAATCGTGGAAACTGCGAAACGCACTGGCGCACAAGTACGTGGTCCAATTCCACTACCTACACGCTTTGAACGTTTTACTGTACTTACATCACCGCACGTTAATAAAGACGCGCGTGATCAGTACGAGATCCGCACCCATAAACGTCTGATCGACATCGTAGAACCAACTGACAAGACTGTAGACGCTCTAATGCGTTTAGACCTTGCTGCTGGTGTTGATGTTCAAATCAGCCTGGGTTAATCGAAAGATTAGAGAGGTTATAGGAAAATGGCATTAGGTCTAGTCGGTCGTAAAGTGGGTATGACACGTATCTTCACTGAAGATGGTGTATCTATCCCTGTGACAGTTATTGAAGCGACTCCTAACCGCATTGCTCAGATCAAATCTGACGCAACAGACGGTTATAACGCGCTTCAAGTAACCGCAGGCACTAAAAAAGCAAGCCGTGTAAACAAAGCTTCAGCGGGTCATTTCGCTAAAGCTGGTGTTGAAGCGGGTCGCGGTCTGTGGGAATTCCGCCTAAATGGTGGTGAAGGCGATTTTGAAGTAGGCGCAGAGCTTACTGTTGAATTATTCAACGAAATCAACAAAGTTGACGTAACCGGTACTTCTAAAGGTAAAGGTTTCCAAGGTGGTGTTAAGCGCTGGAATTTCAGCATGCAAGACGCTACACATGGTAACTCTCTATCTCACCGTGCTCCTGGTTCAATCGGTCAAAACCAATCACCTGGTAAGGTGTTTAAAGGTAAGAAAATGGCCGGTCATATGGGTGCTGAGCGTGTAACGACTCAAAACTTAGAACTAGTTCGCGTTGACGCTGAGCGTAACTTGCTATTAGTTAAAGGTGCTGTACCTGGAGCTATCGGCGGTGACGTTATCGTTAAACCAGCTGTTAAAGCATAAGTCCTGGAGATTTAGTGATGGAATTAGCAATTAAAGACGCTTCTGGCGCTCTTGAAGTTTCTGAAGCTACTTTTGGACGTGAGTTTAACGAAGCATTAGTACATCAAGTAGTTGTTGCATACGCAGCAGGTGCTCGTCAAGGTACTCGTGCTCAGAAGACACGTTCTGAAGTAAGCGGTGGTGGTAAAAAACCATGGGCTCAAAAAGGTACTGGCCGTGCACGTGCTGGTACAATCCGTAGTCCAATTTGGCGTTCAGGTGGCGTTAGCTTCGCAGCTAAACCACAAGACCACAGCCAAAAAGTAAACCGTAAAATGTACCGCGGTGCGATCAAAAGCATCTTATCTGAATTAGTTCGTCAAGAGCGTTTAATCGTTGTTGAAAGCTTTGGTTTAGAAGCACCAAAGACAAAAGAATTAGTTTCTAAGCTTAAAGAACTTGAGCTTAAAGATGTTCTTATCGTGACTGAAGAAGTAGATGAAAATCTTTTCTTATCGGCACGTAACCTTTATAAGGTTGACACGCGTGATGTAGCTGGTATCGACCCTGTAAGCTTAATTGCTTTCGACAAGGTACTTATTACAGCCGCTGCTGTTAAGCAACTTGAGGAGGCGCTAGCATGATCCGTGAAGAACGTCTTTTAAAAGTGATCCTTGCTCCACATATCTCTGAAAAAAGCACAATTGCTGCTGAAGAAAACAACACGATTGTTTTTAAAGTAGTAAATGACGCAACTAAAGCTGAAGTTAAAGCAGCAGTTGAGAAGCTTTTTGAAGTAGAAGTAACGGGTGTTCGCACACTTAACGTTAAGGGTAAAACAAAACGTACTGGCGCACGTTTCGGTCGTCGTAGCGACTGGAAAAAAGCTTACGTTACTCTTAAAGAAGGCAGCGAGCTAGACTTTGTCGGCGGCGCCGAGTAATAAGGGGATAGAATTATGGCACTTCAAAAGTGTAAGCCTACTTCTGCGGGCCGTCGTCACCTAGTTAAAGTGGTTAACCCAGATCTACATAAGGGTAAGCCATACGCACCACTTTTAGAGAAAAACTCTAAATCAGGTGGTCGTAATAACAATGGTCGTATTACGGTTCGTCATATCGGTGGTGGTCATAAGCAGCATTACCGTTTAATCGATTTTAAACGTACTAAAGATGGCATTCCAGCCACTGTTGAGCGTTTAGAATATGATCCAAATCGTAGCGCAAACATCGCTCTTGTATTATATGCAGACGGTGAGCGTCGTTACATTATCGCACCTAAAGGCTTAAAAGCTGGTGATGCAATCCAGTCTGGTGTTGATGCACCAATCAAACCTGGTAATGCATTACCTATGCGCAATATGCCTGTAGGTTCGACTGTTCACAACGTAGAATTAAAACCAGGTAAAGGTGCTCAAATCGCACGTTCTGCTGGTGCATACGTTCAAATCCTTGCTCGTGATGGTCAATATGTAACATTACGTCTTCGTTCAGGCGAAGTTCGTAAAGTTGAATCTGATTGTCGTGCGACTCTAGGTGAAGTAGGTAATGCTGAGCATATGCTTCGTTCACTTGGTAAAGCAGGTGCAAATCGCTGGCGTGGTATTCGTCCGACAGTTCGTGGTGTTGCCATGAACCCGGTTGATCACCCACACGGTGGTGGTGAAGGTCGTACATCTGGTGGTCGTCATCCTGTGTCTCCATGGGGTAAACCGACTAAGGGTGCGAAGACGCGTAAGAACAAGCGTACGGATAAATTTATAGTACGTCGTCGTACTAAGTAATATTGAGGAATAGCCATGCCACGCTCTCTCAAGAAGGGTCCTTTTATAGACCTACACTTGCTGAAGAAGGTAGAGAAAGCTTTGGAAAGCGGTGAAAAGAAGCCAATTAAAACTTGGAGCCGTCGTTCAATGATCATACCTAACATGATCGGATTGACCATTGCTGTCCATAATGGTCGCCAGCACGTGCCAGTTTTCGTTTCTGACGAAATGATTGGTCACAAACTAGGTGAATTTGCACCAACTCGCACTTACCGTGGCCATGCTGCGGATAAGAAAGCGAAGAAACGATAAGAGGGGAAGATAAATGCAAGCATTAGCTAAACATAAATTCGCCTCTGGTTCGGCGCAAAAAGCTCGTCTAGTTGCAGACCAAATTCGCGGACTACCTGTAGACCGCGCATTAGAAATCCTGGCGTACAGCCCTAAAAAAGCGGCTGTATTAGTTAAGAAAGTACTTGAGTCTGCTATTGCTAACGCAGAGCATAACGAAGGTGCTGACATTGATGAGCTTCGTGTAACTACGATTTTTGTGGACGATGGTCCAACAATGAAACGTATTATGCCACGTGCTAAAGGACGCGCAGACCGCATCCTTAAGCGTACAAGCCACATCACTGTTGTGGTTTCAGATAGCTAGGAGTATAAGTAATGGGACAAAAAGTTCATCCTACTGGTATTCGCCTAGGTATATCTAAACCTTGGGTTTCTACCTGGTACGCGAGTTCAAAAGATTTCTCTGATCAGCTTTTTGGCGATCACAAAGTACGTACTTTCCTTACTAAGGAATTAAAAGCGGCTTCTGTGTCTAAAATCGTTATTGAGCGTCCAGCTAAATCTATCCGTGTAACAATTCATACGGCTCGTCCGGGTGTTGTTATCGGTAAAAAAGGCGAAGACGTAGAGAAATTACGTCAAGCGGTAACTAAGATTGCTGGTGTACCTGCTCAGATTAATATTTCTGAAGTACGTAAACCAGAACTTGATGCACAACTAGTAGCAGACGGCATTGCCTCTCAACTAGAGCGTCGTGTAATGTTCCGTCGCGCTATGAAGCGTTCGGTACAAAATGCAATGCGCATCGGTTCTAAAGGGATCAAAGTTGAAGTTAGCGGTCGTCTTGGCGGCGCAGAAATCGCACGTTCAGAATGGTATCGTGAAGGTCGTGTACCTCTACATACTCTTCGTGCTGATATCGACTACGCAACTTCTGAAGCCTTAACCACTTATGGTATCATTGGTGTTAAAGTTTGGATCTTCAAAGGCGAAGTTATTGGTGGTTTACCACTAGTACAAGAGCAAGAGAAGCCAGCTAAACGCGCACCAAAGAAAGCCAAGAAAAGTGCTAAGTAGAGGTAGCGAGTAATGTTACAGCCAAAACGTACAAAATTCCGTAAAATGCACAAAGGCCGCAACCGCGGTTTAGCGCAAAACGGTAACAAAGTAAGCTTCGGTACTTTCGGTTTGAAAGCTACTGGTCGTGGCCGCATGACTGCTCGTCAAATCGAAGCAGCTCGTCGTGCTATGACGCGTCACGTGAAACGTCAAGGTAAAATCTGGATCCGTGTCTTCCCTGACAAGCCGATCACAGAAAAACCTCTTGAAGTTCGTATGGGTAAAGGTAAAGGTTCTGTTGAATATTGGGTTGCTGAAATTCAGCCTGGTAAAGTACTTTACGAAATGGAAGGTGTTTCAGAAGAGCTTGCTCGTGAAGCGTTTGACCTTGCAGCTCGTAAACTGCCATTCAAAACAACTTTCGTAACTCGGACGGTAATGTGATGAAAGCAAGCGAACTAAAAGATAAAAGCGTAGAAGAGCTTAATGCTGAACTTCTAGGACTTCTTCGTGAGCAGTTTAACCTGCGCATGCAAGCAAGCACTGGTCAGTTAGCTCAGACACACACGCTAAGAACAGTACGTCGCGATATCGCGCGTGTAAAAACAATTATTAACCAGAAGGCAGGTCAATAATGAGCGATAAAATTCGTACTCTTCAAGGCCGTGTAGTTAGCGACAAGATGGAAAAATCTTTCACTATCGCAATCGCACGTTACGTGAAGCACCCAATCTATGGGAAATTCATTAAACGTACAACTAAGCTACACGTACATGACGAAAACAACACAGCAAAAGCGGGTGACGTAGTTACTATCCGTGAATGTGCACCAATTTCTAAGAATAAATCTTGGACTTTAGTAGACGTTGTTTCTAGTCCAAAACAAGCTTAATTTTTAATTAAGTT
>NZ_JAGJEJ010000027.1:0-38519 GCF_018101025.1 Pseudoalteromonas sp. MMG006 | reverse complement strand
AACCTAGTCTTACCAGAACTTGAAGTTGGCTCAATTGAGACTCAGGCTGACATTAACAAATATGATTTGTCTTTGTCAGTCAGCGATAACGAACAGAATCTATTTTTGACTTGGTCGTATAGTCTGGATTTATTCTCTTTTACTTCTATTGAAAATATCAGTAAATCATTTGAACATTTGTTAGTAAGCATTATTAACTCTTCAGATACTCTAGTTGCAAACCTAAGTTTGGTGGCTGAAGACGCTCAAAGCTCGTTACTAGTCGAGGACAATGTTAACCAGCAATATCCGTATCACAATATCCATCAGTGGATTAGTGCTCAAGCCAATGATGTTCCTGACAACATTGCTGTTCGATTTAATGAAGATGAGCTTAGTTATGGTCAGTTAGAACAACTGTCTAATCAGTTTTCTCATTACTTAATGAAACGTGAAGTTAAGCCAGGAGATTTGGTTGCTTTAGATTTGCCAAGAGGGAGTGAGTTAATTATTGCGCTCCTAGCAGTTTTAAAAGCAGGAGCTGCTTATTTGCCTCTTGAGCCTACACTACCTGAGTCTAGAAAAACTGCATTAGTGAATGATGCAGGGTGTCGTTGCGTTATCAATATCGGAAACGGCCACTATTTTGATTCGAAAGTGCTACAGTTTAATGCAGAAAAACTGCTCAATAATAATGGATTACAGAGCTTTCCTAACTCTGTTCCAGAAGTTAACTTGGTTGGCTCTGACCTAGCCTATGTTATATACACTTCAGGTTCAACAGGCAAACCTAAAGGGATTAAAGTTAGTCACAAAGCTTTGGTTGAATACTGCTATTGGACGGGATCTTCATTTATGCCAAAGTCGATTCAAGCAAGTATGCTAGTTTCTAGTATTGGTTTTGATGGCACTATTCCAACTGTCTTTTTGCCATTGCTTACCGGCAAAACAATAGATGTTTGCGGGCAAGAGATGAACATTGAAGAGTTTTGGTTCGCGTTAATGGGCAAAGATTATCCATGCATGGTAAAAGTCACACCTTCCTATGCTTTAGCCCTTTGGGCAGAGGATTTAGTTTGCCCTGAAAAACATATCATCGTATTCGGTGGTGAATTGTTAACAACAGAGGTATTAAAAAGGGTCAAAAAAGCATTTCCAAATGCTACTATCTATAATCACTATGGTCCAAGTGAGGCTGTTGTTGGGTGTATATATAGCGAAGTTACCCATATTAGTGATTCAGACGTTATTCCTATTGGTGATCCGATAGAAAATGTAAAAGCCTATATCCTAGATGAGCATTTGCAACCCTCTCCTGTAGGTGCAATTGGTGAGTTGTATATTGGCGGCAGCGGACTGGCTGATGGCTATCTGAATTTGCCTGAGCTGACAAAAGAATGTTTCGTTAGAGATCCTTTTTCAGCGGATTCAAACTCCGTTATGTATAAGTCAGGGGATTTAGTTAAGAAGCTACCATCTGGAAAAATTGTTTATATAGGTCGGATTGACAAGCAAATAAACTTCAGAGGGTATCGTATTGAACCTGCGGAAATTGAGAAGCGAATTGAAAAACTTGAACGGGTAGAGCAATCTGTAGTCTGTCTTAAGGAGTCTAAACAGCAGCAAAGATTAGTTGCTTATCTAGTGTTAAATGAGCCAAACAATGCACTCCATAGTGAGCTAGTAAAGGAAGCTCGAACTATTATCCAGCAAGGTTTACCTAGCTATATGATGCCAGAGTTTTTTCTGTGTATTGACGAACTACCTTTAACTGTCAACGATAAGGTTGACTATGCGGCTCTTCCTGAACCTTCAGCGATAGAGACGAGAGCGGCACAACCTATGAGCCAAAATGAGCACAAATTGTGGCTGATTTGGCACGAATTGTTGCAAGTAGAACAGCTTCCTGTCGATGCTGACTTATTTAAGTTAGGAGCACATTCATTATTAGCGCTGACAGCAGTCAATCGCATTAGAGAAGAGTTTAATATTTCGTGTCAGTTAAGGCTGATTTTTGAGCACCCTACTATTGCTGGACAAGCCGAAGTTATTGCGCAAGTAGATAAAGAACATGTGACTACCACTATTGTAAGAGCAGATAGAGAGCAACCTCTTTTACTATCATATGCACAGCAACGTTTATGGCTTGTTGAACGCATGAGAGGACCAAGTGCACAAAATAATATGCCAGGAGCCCTTCGACTAAAAGGCTCTCTGGATTACTCGGCTTTAGAGTCTGCATTTAACTCTTTGGTTCTGAGACACGAAGTATTAAGGACTCATTTTGTTGAACAAGGTGGTGAAATCGTTCAGTTGATTTCTGATAGCAGTGAGTTGATTGTTGAACAGCACCAGATAACAGAAACCGAGCAAAGTGATATCGAATCAGCGTTGCGAAAACACACAAATGAATTCGCCAACAGAATTTTTGATTTGCGCAAAGACTGTTTGATAAGAGTTAAACTCATTCAAGTAGATGCAAAAGATAATTTATTGTTGTTGAGCTTACATCATATTGTGACTGATGGATGGTCGATGCAAATTTTAGTAGAAGAGTTTGCTGAATTTTACCGCGCTTCTTGTCTTGGAAGTACTGCTGAACTTCCAGAACTCGAGTTGCAATATGCTGATTATGCGGTGTGGCAAAGAAAACATATGCACGATGATAATTTGTCGCTACAACTGCAATACTGGAAACAGCAATTAGCTGGACTACCGGATTGCCATAGTATTCCTCTGGATCAACCAAGAAAAGCTGGGGCATTGTCAGCAACTAAAGGTGAAGTTTTTGCTTCACTTGATGCCGAGTTAGCACAATCTGTGAGAGAGCTTGCCCAAGGGCAAGGTGTGACCGTATTCATGTTCATTCATAGTGTCCTTTCTATCTTGCTTAGTAAATTAAGTCACCAATCTGACATTGTTATAGGTAGTTCTACGGCTGGTCGCTCGCAAAAACAGTTGGAGCCTATTGTTGGCTTTTTCGTAAATAACCTAGTTTTGCGAACTCAATTAGAAGACAACTTGTCTTTCGTTGAACTTCTAAGTCGTAATAAAAAAGTCGTACTTGATGCATTTGACAATCAATACGTACCTTTTGATTCATTAGTCGAAGAATTAAAACCAACTCGTACTTTGGACTATAACCCCCTTTTCCAAATCATGCTTAATGTACAAAGTCGTGATCAACGAGAACTGACATTGACTGGCTTAGAGTTACAGCCGTATTCAGTGGAAGGGGATAATATCAAATTTGACTTGGTTTTGAATGCAACTGAATCACCATTGGGTATCTCGCTAAATTGGTCTTTTAATCGTGTTATATTAAAACAAGAAACAATCTCTCTTTTTAATCAATGTTTTATGAGTTTGCTTGCTCAGGTTGTAGAAAATCCAAATTGTATTATTGGGGAGTATTCAGTCACACAAAATGTTAGACTCTATAACAGCATAGAATGTGAAGACATCCAGGAAAATGAAGTAGAAACGGAATGGTAAATAAAAAGTTACAAGATTGGGTTGTATACCTAAATGACAACGGCGTATTTCCTTACATTAACGCAGGTGGATTAAAAACAAAGTCTGCGGGAAAAATAACTAACAAAAAGATAATTGACGCTATTGTCAGTAATAAGTCAGCACTGATAAATTTTTTGCAAGACCTTAATGCAACTAGTCCTCTGGATTATAGAGAACGTTTCGTTTCAGCTTTTACTATCGATTCTGCTAAAGAACCAAGATTACATGAATTGTTTGAAGCACAGGTGACTCTTAACTCTCAAAGTATTGCTTTGCGCTTTAAAGACTCTTGTTGGACGTATGATGAATTGAATCGACGCGCAAACAAGTTGGCTCGTTATCTTCAACGTATGGGTGTTACAGAAGGGCAGCGAGTTGGTCTTTGTTTTGAACGAGGCATGGATGCTGTTGCTGCAATCTTCGCGACATTAAAAGTCGGAGCTGCTTATGTACCTTTAAATCCCGAATATCCTAACGAAAAAATCACAAATATTCTTCATGATGCGAACATTTCGGTGTTGGTTGCAGATTATAACTTTCCTCATGCAGCAAGTGATAATTTTAAGGTAGTCGACCTCAGCGTGGTCAATACGCTGAAGGAAATTGAAAATCAGCCTGATAAAAACTTTGAAATTACTAATGGACACTCGGACTCTTTAGCTTACGTTTTGTATACATCAGGAACTACTGGTAAGCCAAAAGGTGTGATGATTAAACATTACCAAGTTGTTTTAGCCCTTGCAAACCAAGCCGTTTTTGGCTTTGATGCGTCCGATTCTATGGCCGGAGGAGGAGCTTTTTCGTTTGATATATCACTGTTTGAACAGATTTTTCCATTGTTATCAGGAGGAACTTCCGTACTGCTGTCAAAGCAAGAGATAATGGATGTTGGCGCTCTGATCAAAGGGACGAGATCAGTTAGTTTCTTCAGTGCAGTAACCAGTTTAATGACTAGTTTGGTTTCAGGAATAAAGGTGCGCCTGAGCCAAGGGGAGTCTATCGAGCAGTTGTACCCTAATTTAAGATGTATTTTGGTAGGAGGAGAAGCAGTACCTCGGCAGTTAATACAAGACCTTCAGGAGTTATTTCCGTATGTTCGAATCGTCGAACTGTATGGCCCCACTGAAAATACAATTTTAAGTACTTATCACGTGAAAACTGAGTTGCCGCAACAATCTCAGTCTTGCATTGGAATACCTTATCCACACGTAAAGGCTTATGTGTTGGACAATAACCTCAACAAAGTTCCTGACGGAATAGTTGGTGAGTTAGTTTTAGGTGGCGACTGTGTATCAGCGGGATACTTTAATCTCCCAGAAGAAACTAAAAACAGTTTTATTGCTAATTGCCTAGAGGAAACTAGTAACGACGTTTTATATCGAACTGGAGACTTAGTAAGACGATTAGGTGACGGTTCTTTTGAATTTGTCGGCCGTAATAACTTCCAGCTCAAGTTAAGAGGTTATCGGATTGAACCTACTGAAATTGAAAACGCAATTCTAAGAAATGCTGACGTAAGCGGAGCGATTGTCATTGCACAGGAGGAAGAGCAAAATGACAAACTATTAGTAGCTTATGTGACGTGTAAACAGACTTGTAACGATGAGCACAGCGATGATTTTGAAAGCGAAATAAAACAAGAAATTAGAAATCAGTTAGTCACAGAGCTTCCTAGCTTTATGATTCCGTCAAAAATTGTTGTTTTGGACTTCTTTCCTACAACGGTTAACGGCAAGATAGATCGAGCTGCGCTTCCTCGAGCTGAAGCAAAAGACGCTATTCAAAAGGAATTTGTTGCTCCACAAGATCCATTAGAGTCTTATTTATGTGCGCTGTGGGAGCAGGTTCTGAAGATTGAAAAAGTAGGTATTCAAGATAACTTTTTTGAGCTAGGTGGACATTCTCTCTTGGTGTTAAAGGTGGTGAATAAGTTACAACTTTTACTTCAGGAAGACATGTTGCACTTTGTCATTGTATTTGATCACCCAACGGTGCATCAGCTAGCAGAGTACTTGAAGAAAAACTTTTCTGCACAACTTAAAGCCGCTTCTATCGATTTTAAAGCTGTAGGTGATAAGCCATCTCTAGAAAGGGAAAAGATAACGACTCAAACGTTTGAAGCGTTTAAATCAGTTATTCCAAGCTTACCTGAATACAAAGGTACAGATACTAAAAACTCTAAAGCTGTATTTATTCTTTCACCTCCGAGATCCGGCTCAACTTTGTTAAGAGTTATGCTTGCAGGGCACTCAAATTTATTTGCTCCACCAGAACTGGAACTTCTTGGCTTTGAAAATCTCCAGCAACGTAAAGAAGCGTTTCAAGGGCGAAATGAGTTTTGGTTAGAAGGTCTTACGAGAGCTATCATGGAGTTGAAGCAATGTGACTTCGAAACCGCTCATAGTTCAATAGCTATGCTAGAGCGTGACGGTATTTCAATAAGAGATTTTTATGGTCAGTTACAGGAGCTTTGTGAAGGTCAACTACTGGTCGATAAAACACCATCATATTCTCTTGATATTGCAGCGCTTAAAAGAATTGAAGATTATTTTGAAGATTCGTTATTTATTCATCTTGTACGTCATCCTAATGCGGTGATTAACTCTTTCCAAGATGCGAGGATGGAAGAGCTGTTTTTCCGTTATGAACACGACTTTGAGTCACGTGGTTTAGCGGAAATGATTTGGACGCATAGTCATCAAAATATTATTGAATTTTTGCAAGGGATCCCAGCTCAAAGACAACACCGTATCTATTTTGAAGATCTTTCCGCAAATCCTCAGGCAACAATGGAAAAATTGTGTAGCAAGTTTGATTGGTCATTTGAAACTGCTCTAATAGAACCTTATCACAATGTTCAGCAGAAAATGACTGATGGTGTTCAGCACAATTCAAAAATGTTAGGTGACTTAAAGTTTCATAAGCACAACGGAATTTCTGCAAGTACAGCTTCAAACTGGCAGCGTAACTTTGAACCTAATCAACTCTCTTTGGAATGTTCAGAGTTAGCAATATCTTTTGGCTACCTAGAAAAGGAACTACTAAGTCAGACAGCAAAGACATATACACATCAACTTTCTTATGCGCAACAAAGTTTGTGGTTAGTGAATGAGATTGAAGGAAATAGTCCTCAATACAATATACCTGCTGCATTTAAGTTGGAAGGGAAAGTTGATTACACCTTATTTAATAAGGCGTTGGAAGTTTTAGTAAATCGACATGAAGCGTTAAGAACTTCATTTAAAACTCAAGCATCAGAAACGGTGCAAGTGGTTCATACATCGGTAGATGTAAATCTTGAAGTCATCGACTTAACAAAGTTTGCTCTTCAGCTAAGAGAGGATAAGCTGGAACAAATTGGCAAAGAGCAGGCAAGTGCACCTTTTGATTTGAGCGAAGCCCCACTTTTCAGACTTTGTTTGGTAGATATAGGAAATGAGCAGCATGTCTTTTTTGTAACTATGCACCATATCATTTCCGATGGCTGGTCATCTTCGATTTTCTTTACAGAGTTGGCTTATGTTTATCGTAAACTGGTAACAGGAGAGGACTCAGCACTGCCTGCTTTACCAGCCCAGTACATGGATTTTGTTCACTGGCAAAAAGATATGTTAGATAAAGAGACATTCGACAAGCATACCAACTTTTGGCTGGAACAATTACAAAGCGCTCCTGCAATTAGCAGTATTCCTTTAGACAGAACGAGATTGAAACAGCAATCGCACCGAGGAGCGAGGCTAAGAACAACTTTAGATCCAGCATTATCGAAACGTCTGCGACAATTGGCTCAAGCACAAGGTGTCACACTGTTTATGCTGCTAGAAACAGCATTTGCTTTGACCGTTGGACGTTTTAGTGGTGAAACAGATGTAGTTATAGGTACGCCTGTATCGGGAAGACAAAAGGCGGAATTTGAAGATGTAATAGGTTTTTTCGTTAATAGCTTAGTTTTGCGTAACGACCTGTCTGGCAACCTTGGTTTTGATGCATTGTTGCAGCGTAATAAAGCAATGATAAGAAATGCCTTCCAACACCAGCATGTACCTTTTGAATTACTTGTGGAGAAGTTAAGTCCTAAGCGCAGTCTCAGTCATCATCCTATTTATCAATTGGTCTTTTCATTTCAAAATGAATCTCAGCGCGATATTTTGGCGCCAGAGAAAAATAATAGCTTGCAGGAAAATAACTCTGGTGCAGAGCAAAACCTACTTAAGGCAACGCCACTTGGGAACAGTACTGAACTGGTGAAGTTTGATCTTGTTTTTAGAGCTCTCGAACAAAGAGAGCAAATTACTATCGATTGCTCATATGCTACAGATCTTTTCAATGAGATGACTATTGAAAGTTTTATGGCTAGTTATACTCGTTTGCTTGAGCAGGTCACTGAAAGCCCGTCACAAGCAGTACTTGAAATAGATATTGTTGCGCAAGAAGTCCAGAGATCCACTCATTTAGCAGGCGTTGAGTCAGCTATTGAAAAGGCAAACCCAGAAGCAAAAACCGAGTTTGCCTTTCAGCATTTTCAAAATTATGCGCAAAGTCAGCCTGAGCGAGTAGCCATCTCAGATGGCAATACGCAGATTAGTTATAGAGATTTGGATTTACGTTCCAATAAACTAGCAAGGTTTTTGCAGAATAAAGGAGTTAAACCAGAGACTTTAGTAGCTATATATATGCCTGGCAGTATTCAAGCGATTATTGCCATGCTGGCTGTACATAAAGCCGGTGGTGCTTATCTTCCATTAGACACAAATGTACAAGCTCAAAGGCTTGAGTATATCTTGCAAGATTCTGATGTAGCTCTAGTTTTAACTGAGGGAACACAATCGCAACAAGTTAGCGGTCATTTGCCTGAAAATAGCGCGCTTATTTGTATAGATGAGCCTGATTTTGTATCTGAAATTGAAGCATTTGCGTCAACATCATTGACACTAGATTATGAGTTGTTGCCGAGTCATTTGGCTTATGTCATCTATACCTCGGGCTCTACAGGAAGACCTAAAGGTGTAATGGTAGAGCATGGGAACCTATCTCGATTATTCAGTGCAAGTGAGCATTTGTTTGCTTTTAGTAGTGAAGAAGTTTGGACATTGTTCCACTCTATCAGCTTCGACTTTTCCGTTTGGGAAATCTGGGGGCCTTTGGTTAACGGTGCTAAATTAGTAGTTGTTCCTCAAGATTGTAAATTATCCGAGCTGGAATTTTCAGAGCTTATCTCGCGCGAGAAAGTGACTGTGTTAAATCAAACTCCTTCTTCGTTTTACGCGTTGCAACATTCACTGCTGAACATGACAGATTTATCTCATTTAAAATATGTGATTTTTGGCGGTGAAGCTCTTGAGCTTGATTCGATAGCAAAGTGGTTTGATCCAAAACGTTTAGACTTACCACAATTGGTTAACATGTATGGAATAACCGAAACTACAGTTCATGCGACGTTCCAAAGTATTGATAAGACCACTTGGCAAACGCAAAAGGGTCTAATTGGAAAGGCATTACCTGATCTACGCCTGTACGTATGTAACGAACAACATAAATTACAGCCTGTAGGCGCGATAGGGGAGTTATTAATTTCTGGGCCTGGAGTTACTCGTGGTTATTTAGGTCAACCCGAGTTGACTCAGCAAAAGTATATAAATCTAGACATTGGCGATGATAAGATCGAACGATTTTATTGTTCTGGGGATTTGGTAAAAGTACTCCCTGAAGGCCAGTTACAGTATCTAGATCGAAAAGATCAACAGGTAAAGTTACGCGGTTTTCGAATCGAGCTTGGAGAGATTGAAGCAGTTCTGAGAGCAAATGATGCCTTATCCGAAGTAAGAGTGTTACTTCGTAACGACAACAATGAAGCAAGCTTAGTTGCTTACGTAGTCACCAAGGATAAAACTTTGACTGGCGATAAACAATTAAGTCTTCAGCAAGCTCTTAAAACGCAATTATTGCAAAGTTTACCAGAATATATGGTACCCCAGTTTTGGGCCGTAGTGGACAGCATTCCGCTCACTACAAACGGTAAAGTAGACCTGGCCAGATTGCCTAAAATCGAAATACTCCGCAATAATCGAGAGCAGTTTGTCGCGCCAATAAGTGCTTTGGAAACTGAGTTATGTCGAGTCTTTGCTGAAACGCTAAAATGTCAAAACGTTAGTGTTGAAGACAATTTCTTTGAGCTTGGCGGACATTCGCTGCTAGCTATGAAGTTGATCAATAAAATTCAATCTTTTGTTAAGGCGCATATACATGTTGTAGTGATTTTTGACCGTCCGACAGTTAAAGCTCTAGCAGAATATTTAACAAAAGAACATAGCCAAGCATTGGTTGAAGCCGAATTGTTAGATCAAAGCGCAACTAAAGAGTTGGTGACAGATAAGCGCGCACAAGTTACAGCAGAAAATCTTACAACCTTCCAAAATCTAATAGATAAAAGATCTTTCGATACCGATCCTGCGACTAAGAATAAACCTGCAATTTTTGTACTGTCTCCTCCACGCTCAGGTTCAACATTACTGCGAGTGATGTTAGCGGGGCATAGTAGTTTGATTTCACCACCGGAGCTGGAGTTACTCAATGACCTGAATCTAACCGTGAGATCGGAACGATTTGCTGGACGTAATGCCTTTTGGAAAGAAGGGGTAATTAGACTTATCATGCACCTTAAAAAGTGCGATGTAGAAAACGCTAAAAATATCATGGCAGAATTTGAAGCTCAAAGGCTTAATGTCATTGAGTTTTACCGCATTTTACAAGAATGGTGTGGCAAACAAATTTTGGTAGACAAGTCGCCGTCCTATGCCTTGAGTTTGGATACATTGAAGCGAGCTGAATCTCAGTTTGAAGGAGCCCATTTTATCCATCTGGTTAGACACCCTGTAGCTGTGATTGAATCGTTTGAAAAAGCGCAATTGGAAGAAATTTTCTTCCTAGAAGATCACAAGTTCGACTCTAGAACATTAGCGGAGTTAGTATGGGTTGAAAGCCATAACAATATTCTTGAATTTACTAAGTCGTTACCAAACAACAGACACCATGTCGTTCAGTTCGAAGAACTAACTCAATCTCCTGAAAAGGTCATGAGCCAATTATGTGCTGAGTTAGGAATTGAGTTCGAGACGGACATGTTATCTCCTTATGATGGCAATAAGGGACGAATGATTGATGGAGTGCACGATGTCTCTATGATGCTTGGCGATATAAAGTTCCACCAGCATAAAGGAATCGACGCGAGTATTTCTGATTCTTGGAAATCAGTTACCACTTCCGAGCATATTTCCAGTTTAACCAAAGATCTAGCTGAACAGTTGGGTTATGAATTCACGAGCAACAGACAGGCTATCAGTATACCTGAGCTGCAGAAGATCGAACACAAAGGTCATATTCCTTTGTCGCATGCTCAGAAAAGGCTTTGGCTGATCGATCGCATTGAAAAAGACAGTGCGCATTATAATATGCCAAGTGCTTTCACCCTGACCGGTAAGCTAGATGAAAAGGCATTTGAAAAAGCGTTTGAACAAATTATTCAAAGACACGAAGTTTTACGTAGTTGCATCAAAGAAGTTGATGGTGAACCGTGTCAGATCACTTTAGATAAATTTGTTCTGCCTCTGCAAAAAAATGACTTTACAGGCTTGTCGCAACAAGAATGTGAAAAAGTAGTCCAAGCAAGAATAAAACGAGAGGCGAAAAAACCTTTTGATCTTTCTTCAGACTTAATGATTCGAGCCTCATTGCTTAAAACCGAGCAAAATATTCATGTTGTTATATTTAACATGCATCATATTGCGTCTGATGGTTGGTCAATGGCTATTTTAATCCGAGAATTTAGCCAGCTTTACAATGCTTTTGTTGGGGATAAGAACAAAGTGTTAACTCCACTGCCTATCCAATACTCAGATTACACTTTGTGGCAGCAGAGCTGGTTAAAAGAAACTGTACTGGATGAGCAACTGCAGTATTGGCGTAACCAATTAGCAGAGTTACCTTTGTTACATAGCTTACCTTTGGAAAATACTAGACCCGCCCAACAAGGGTTCAATGGTGGCTTAATAATTACCAAAGTTCCTTCAGTAATTGCCGATGAGGTAATTGCATATTGTAGGGCACAGGAAGTGACATTGTTTATGCTGTTAGAAACAATGTTTTCAGTCCTTATTAATCGTTTCAGTGGTGAACATGATGTTGTCATTGGGAGTCCAATAGCAGGCAGAATGCACAAAGGACTGGAGTCTCTAATAGGCTTTTTTGTTAATAGCTTAGTGTTGAGAACAAAGGTACAAGAAAATGTTTCGTTTGAGCAATTGTTGAGAGAGAACAAAACAACAATCTTGGATGCTTTTGCTAATCAGAGCATTCCGTTTGAGACGCTCGTTGAAGAAATTAATCCAGAAAGAAGTCTCAGTCACCATCCATTATTCCAAATTACTTTTGCTGTTCAAAATAATGAACAGGAGGCGCTGAGCCTTACCGAGTTAGAGCTACAGCCGATTGCTATTGGCGGCAATCAGGTGAAGTTCGATCTTGCATTAAATGTATCTGAGCAGTCTGATGGGCTAAAGCTAAATTGGTCTTTTGATAGAGACTTGTTTACCGATTGTTTTATAAACAATATGGCAAGTAGCTTCCAACTAATGCTAGAAGCTTTAGTACTGGAACCAAGTCTTCTAGTTTCCGATTTACCATTATTAAGTGAACAGAATAAGGTACAGTTACTTCGACAAATGTCGGGGGAAACACAGGTAATTGATGAAGTAACATGTGTTCATCAACTATTTGAGCGAAAAGCTAAGTTGCACCCTAACGCTATTGCTCTGGTTAGCCAGGAACAAAGTTACAGTTACCAACAGATTAACGAGTCAGCTAATCGTTTAGCGCATTATTTGTTAAAACAAGATGTTAGTCTCGAAACTATTGTGGGAATACACTTAGAGCGCTCGGTTGAATTTGTTGTAGCGGTTTTGGCTTCACTTAAGGCTGGCTGTGCTTATCTGGCTTTAGAGCCTGATTATCCGAAAGCTAGGCTGGCTTTCATGTTGGAAGATTCTGCTGCTGAAATCCTGATCACAAGCAGCTTATTAACTGAGATCTCATGTCAATCTGTGTCTCAAGTTATAGATTTAACTGATGCTGTGAAGCCTAGAGAGATAGCTCAATTATCTATTGATAATCCTATGATGGAGTCTGTGGGATTAACCAGTCAACACTTGGCTTACGTCATGTATACCTCCGGCTCTACAGGTGAGCCTAAAGGTGTTTTAGTCGAACATTTATCAATTGTTAATCAGCTCGATTGGATGAATCGACAGTATAACCTAAGTCGAGAAGATAAGGTCTTGTTGAAGACTCCATGTAGTTTTGATCCTATTGTTTGGGAAATCTTCTGGACATTAGGCTATGGTGCTACTTTGGTAATCGCACAACCTGATGGACATAAAGACCCTAGTTACTTAAGAAACATTATTGAACAGGAAAAAGTATCCATAGTTCATTTTGTTCCTTCAATGTTGGCAATGTATGTAGAGTCTGAGGGGGCTAGGCTACCTAGCTCCTTGCGTCAGGTCATTAGTGGGGGGGAAGTACTTCCTGCTAATTTAGTGAATAAAATTAAAACACAGTCTCCTTGGTTATTACTGGATAACTCCTATGGGCCAACAGAAGCGACAATTGGTGTTAGCTGGCATAGTTGTGAAGCTATGACCAACAAGCAGAGCGTTCCTATAGGTCTACCTATTCAAAATACTCAGCTACTTGTCCTTGATGATAATTTACAAATTTGTCCGGTAGGTGTTGTCGGGGAGCTTCACATTGGTGGTCGAGGACTTGCTCGCGGATATCTTAATCGAACCGCGCTAACTGAGCAGAAATTCATTAACAACCCGTTTGCCGAATCAGATAACTGTAAGTTATACAAAACAGGCGACCTTGTACGTATGAATGCAGGTGGGAAACTCACATTTATTGGCAGAAACGATACACAGATAAAGCTTCGAGGACAAAGAGTCGAGCCCGGTGAAATTGAGTCTAGCATTCGTTCGTTAAATGAAGTTGTAAACTCAGCCCATGTATCAATTGAGGAGCAATCCGACGGATCTGGCTGTTTAATCGCTTATGTCAGTTTGCAGCCTCAGGCAATTAAAACGATGGAAATTCAGTTAATTGAACAGCGTTTAGGTGAATGGCAAGAAGTATTTGAAACTGCACACTTAGGAAATGATACCGACGATCTAGAACTGGATTTAACCTCTTGGAACAGCAGTATTACAGGTCAAGCTATTGCACAACAAGAAATGGTTGAGTGGATAGATGGTACCATGGAGCATATCGCTAGCCTAGAACCAAAGCAGATATTAGAAATCGGCTGTGGAACGGGCCTACTGTTGTTCCGCTATGCTGAATTTACCGAAGAAGTACATGCGCTAGATCTTTCTGCGTCTGTATTGGAACAAGTCAATACGCATGTTAACGCAAAAGGATTGAAACACGTTCATTTACATCATGGTGATGCGCTCGAGGTTGGTAAATTTGAAAGCGAAACGTTTGACACTATAGTATTAAACTCAGTTGCCCAATACTTCCCGAGTGCAAGCTATTTTAATAAAGTGTTAGACAAAATGCTCAATAGTCTGCAACAAGGCGGTAGTATCTTTATTGGTGATATCAGAAACCTAGATCTAAGCAGGCATTTTGCTATAGAAGTAGAGCATCATAAATCAGATGCCAGACTCTTCTCTATTGAAGAATTTGAAAGAAAGATTGCTCTTAGGCTTCACAATGAAGAAGAGTTACTAATAAGCCCAGCGTTTTTTGTTAATTTGAAAAATGACTATCCTGAAATCTCTAAAATTGATGTTCTTGTAAAAGTGGGACAAGGCAATAATGAAATGTTGGGATATCGCTACGATGTGGTTATTCACAAAGGAGCTAAGAGCGATAAGATTGCCGAACCTGTAATTGAAAGCTTTGAGGGCTTAGAACAACTAGGAACATTATTAGCTAATTGTAATTCGGACGCAATTTTACTTAAAAATGTTCCAAATGGCAGATTAGTAAAGCAAAGCCATCTTGAATCATTGCTGCGTTTGCAAACGGATAAAGTGTTACTCGATACGCGAAATCTTCATGCTAATGATTATTCTCAGTTGCTTTCCATTAAACAAACAGCCAAGCAATATGGCTTTAGAGTTTATCCAACTTGGTCTTGCAAGCTTGAGTGTCTCAATATTTTCTTCACGAGAGGCAATGCCAACCCTGAAGTTATTGAGCGCGATTATGCTAATCTTGGTGGCTATTTTAATACCCCGGAAATTCGCACAATAGGTGAACAATATACTGCGGAATTAAAGCAGCATATGAGTGCTCGGATACCGTCTCATATGGTGCCTAATAAGTATGTTTACATTAAAGAATTTCCACTAACGAAAAACGGAAAAATTGATTTTCGCTTTTTAAAAGAAGTCTATAACAATAGGCAAGTCAATACTCAGTACCAGGCTCCAGAAAATGCCTTACAAGAAGAACTTTGCGCTATTTTCGCAGAGTTATTAAACCGTCCTCAAATTGGTATTACTGAAGACTTTTTTGACTTGGGAGGCCATTCGTTGTTGGCCACCAGAGTGATTAGCTTTATTCGTAGTAAACTAAATATAGAAGTTCCACTTAGAGTACTTTTTGATAATCCGACGGTTTCAAAATTGTACGATGCTATCGGGGCTCAAGGTGTACAAAATATTCTGCCTGATATTGAATTAGTAGACCGAACTAATCCACTACTTCTCTCGTTTGCTCAGCAACGACTCTGGTTTATCGACAAAGTGCAAGGTTCAACAGCTCACTACAATATGGCTAATGCAGTGACTTTGGTGGGGAAATTCAATCAAGATGCATTTGAGTCTGCGTTTAAAACGATTGTCCGTCGACATGAAGTACTCAGAACAACTTTTTACGAGTCAAGCGGAAAGAGCTATCAACAAGTAAATTCTGAAGAGCAATTCCAGATCACATTCTTTGACCTGACCAGTTATGCAAGCTCTGAACAACAAAAGTTAGTAAGCAAATATGCTAAAGAGGATAGTCTGCAGCCATTTGATTTAGAGTCGGACTTTATGTTGAGAGTTTCATTATTGAAATTATCTGAACAAAAGCACTTGGTATTACTGTGTATGCATCATATTGCGTCGGATGCATGGTCTAGAAATATTATCATTAAGGAGTTTTCCGAACTGTACAGTGGGTTTGTGGAAGGCAATTTCGATACACTAGCTCCGTTGTCTTTCCAATATGCAGATTATGCTAATTGGCAGCGAAACTGGTTGAAAGGTGAGATGTTGCAAAATAGTTTGGATTATTGGAATGAACATTTGTCTGATTTACCAATTACCCATTCTTTACCTTTAGCGAAAACCAGGCCTGCTAAGCAAAGTTTTAACGGTCAAAGAGTCCACAGACAATTGGATACATCTTTAGTTTCTATTATACAGCAGTACTGCCGAACTAGAGATGTCACTTTGTTTATGTTTTTGCAAACCTCATTTTCGGTTCTATTAGCAAGGTTTAGCAATGAAACTGATATTGTCATGGGAACACCTATTGCAGGCCGAACTCATAAAGATGTAGAAAGCTTGATTGGCTTTTTCGTCAATACGCTAGTTTTACGCAGTAACTTCAACAGTGATGCGTCATTTAATGAGGTGTTAGAAGGTAATAAAAATATAATTTTAGATGCCTTTACTCATCAGCATATTCCTTTCGAAATGTTGGTAGAAGAACTTAACCCGAAACGAAATCGCAGTTATCACCCCTTGTTCCAGGTTATGTTTTCTTTACAGAATATTGAAGCTGACGATGTTTTGTTACCAGATTTACAAATGCAGCCTTATCAAGCAGGAAAAGAGCACACACGTTTTGATTTGACGCTAAATATATCTGACACGTCTGACACTATGGCTGTCACTTGGGCATTTAACACAGCTTTATTTTCTTTAGAGCAAATAAATGTAATGGCTGATGCGTTTGAGCTGTTATTAGAACAAGTGATAAATAATGACCAGCTTAGTATTAGTTCAGTGCCCTTAGTATCGGAAAAGCAACAAACATCTAGGTTACAACAATGCGCTGTTCTGGAACCTTTCTCTTATCAAACTGGTTTACATGGCTTAGTGACTAGCCTAGCATTAAAACGACAAAGCTTAACGGCTTTACAGTTTGAGCAACAACAAATCAGTTATAAAGAATTAGAAGATAAAGCTAATCAACTTGCTAATTATTTAGTCAGTCAGGGAGTAGGGCGAAATGAGTTTGTTGCTATACATTTAAAACGTTCTCCAGATTTAATTATTAGCATTTTGGCGGTATTAAAAACAGGAGCAGCCTTTGTTCCTGTAGATGAGCATTACCCGGATTCACGTTTGAATTTTGTGTTAGAAGATTGCGGTGCAAACTTTGTATTGACTCATGAAGCTCTAGTTACTAAAAAGCAAACATTACCTGTTGGCACGATTGTTATCGATGAGCTCGAATGTGCGGCCAATGTAGCCTCGCATTCAACTAGTGCGCCTTCCTCTCACAAGGTGGAGTTTGGACAGCCTGCTTATATGATTTATACGTCTGGTACTACGGGGCTACCCAAGGGGGTAGTGGTATCTCATGGCAACATTTGTAATCTAGTTGTAGCTCAGCAGGATATGTTTAAACACAATACTGATAGCGAGGTATTGCAGTTTGCTTCAACGTCATTTGATGCTTTTATTTCTGAATGGGCGACGACTTTATGTTATGGCGGAACGCTGCATTTAGTTTCGAGTGAGCTTGTTCGAGATAGTGTGAGACTAAGTTCTTACATTGAAAAATTTGGTATTACTTGTGTGACACTGCCACCTGGGTATCTTCCTTATGTATCTAAGAGAGCTTATGCAGTTTTAGATGTGTTGGTTTTAGCTGGAGAGTCTCCTGCTAAAAGTAATCTCGCGGCATTGACTGAGTTTGATAAGCTAAGAGTATACAATGCCTATGGCCCTACAGAAGGTACAATTTGTACCAGCTTTGCTCAAATTGATTGCAGTAATCCAAGTGAGCTAAACATAGGAAAACCTATCTGCAATGTTTCTGCACTCGTTTTAAATGACAGTGGAGCGATTCAACCTGAAGGTGTTGTAGGCGAGTTGTATATTGGTGGAATTGGTGTTTCACAAGGTTATTGGCAGCGAGAGTTACTCACCAAAGAACATTTCGTTGAGTTGGCTTGGTCTGCGCAAGGAAGTAATAGGTGGTATAAAACTGGCGACTTGGTTAGTCAATTGCCAGATGGACAACTGAAATACATCGGGCGTAAAGACAGTCAGATTAAGATACGCGGTAACAGAGTTGAACCTCAAGAAATTGAAGGTCATTTAACAAAACTAGATGGTGTTGACATTGCTATTGTTGCTCAATCAGAGCAACAAAAGGAAAGCCTTGTTGCTTGGATAGTGCCGGAACAAGAGTTCAAACAACCTGAAACTTGTATACCGCAATGGAAAGGTGAACTGCTTCAGATATTGCCTGAGTTTATGGTTCCGTCACAATTTGAGCTTCTCCAAGAAATACCATTTACTAACAATGGCAAAGTGGATATGGCTAAGTTACAAGGCTTACTGACACAGCAGCGCCATTCTCACGATTACGTAGCTCCTAACAGTCCTCTGCAAAATCGACTTTGTGAGATTTGGGAAGAAGTTCTTGATACTGAAAAAGTTGGTATCAATGACAATTTCTTCGACCTAGGAGGACATTCGCTTTTGGTTATGTCATTGACTAATAAAGTTCAGGCTTTGGTAGGGGAGTTGATCCATGTAGTAGCTGTTTTCGATGCTCCTACAGTTGCTATGTTCGAACAGTATTTAATTAGTCACTATGGTTCGCAATTATTGGCTATTGGGTTGATAAAACAAAACGATATGTCTAATACCGAGTTAACTTCAGTGAAAATTGATGAGCGAGTTTTAGCTGACTTTAGACGTTTAATTCAACCATTTAAAGAGAGCGGTAATGTAGAAGGTAAAAACAAATCAGCCGCTTTCATATTATCACCTCCTAGATCTGGCTCCACTTTGTTAAGGGTTATGTTGACTGGCCACTCGAAGCTTTTTGCTCCACCAGAGCTGGAACTATTGCCATTTAATACTCTAGAAGATAGAAGAGAGGCATTCTCAGGTCGAAATCAGTTTTGGCTGGAGGGCACTATAAGAACGATTATGGAACTTGGTGGCTGTGATCTTGAACAGGCGCAGCAAATGATGGCGCACTTGGAAAATGACAAGGTTTCGAGTCAAGCTCTGTATGGATTGTTCCAAGGTTGGCTTGGAGAAGGATTGTTAATTGATAAAACACCTTCTTATGCTTTGGACTTAGAAACTCTAAGAAGAGCTGAAAGTCTGTTCGAGGCTCCTAAATTTATCCACCTCAAACGTCATCCAGGAGGGATGATTTCTTCCTTCAGTGAAGCTAAGTTGCAAGAAGTATTTTTCCGATACAAGCATAGTTATGATGATAAAACATTGGCTGAGCTTATTTGGATAGTTTGTCATCAAAATATAGAGAACTTTTTCCAAGAAATTCCTGAAGAAAGAAAATTGGGAGTCTATTTTGAAGACCTGTTGAATGACCCTCAACCTGTTCTCCAACAGATATGTGAGTTTTTGGAATGCGAATTTGAGCCGCAGTTATTGCAACCTTATGATTCCAGCTCTCAGCGCATGACTGATGGGTTAAAATCGGGCACGAGAATGTTAGGTGATATTAAATTCCATCAACATTCAACGGTAGACAATAAGGTAGCAGATGCCTGGGAAGATAAGTTAACTGGATATGAATTTAGCAGTGCTTGTATTTCACATGCCAGAGAGCTTGGCTATGACACTTCAAGTATGAGTCATGACAGTAGTAACCAAAAAAATAAGTTTTTGACTAGGTTGACTAGTTCTGATGTTGCTCTACCTGCGATTTATTGTATTCCTTCATTTAGTGGTTCTGCTTTGGAGTTCTTACCTTTGGCAAATAAAGTCGAAGGAAAATACAGTATTTATGCATTTGATTATGAAAGCTTTGAACGTTCACTTTCTGTTGTTAATAATGTACCTGAAATTGCAAAGAGACTGTTGAACGCTATAAAGAGCATACAACCTGAAGGTTCTATTCATCTTTGTGGATACTCGACAGGAGGAAGTTTGGCTTTTGAGATTGCAAGGCAACTTGAAAATGAAGACAGACAGAATGTTAAGCTCACTATCATCGACTCTTTACCTCCGTCTGAGTATAAAACGGAAAAAACTGAGTCAACGAATTCTGCCTTATATACCCACCTCTTTAGGCAAATATCGGGGTCTGATATCAGTTCTTATACCTTAGATAGTGTCGAAGAGTTTGCTATGGGAAAGGTAGAGGAAAAATTAGCTTATATAAGGAGCAAGTTGGAAAGAGACCACAATGTGACTGTTGAACAAACTTTATTACAGAAGAAGTTATCACTGTATCAACGACAAATTGAAGCTGTCAGAAATTATTGTCCACAGGATAAAGTTAGTGCTTCCTTTACTTTATTGAGCTGTCAAAGACATAAAGATGCAAAACAAAAGCAAATGGCTCAATGGCAATCGTTTGTTGAAGGCGAGTTAAGAGTAATTAATAGCGAGAGTTCCCACTCAGAAATTATAAGAGTGGAAGGGCTTAATGATGTTCTAAATGCGATTAATTAGAGTTTTAGCGGTTGCACAGACGCTATACATAGTTAAATAAATTTAATCTATTGAATGAATTTTATACCAAGGAAAATTAAAAAATGGAAAACATACAATTAAAAGTTGACAGTTTTTTAGCTAAGTACATTAACGACGATAATGTGGCAGGAATAGTGGGTCATGGCTCTTATTTTGATAAAAGTTTTAGACCTACAAGTGATATCGATCTTATTGTAATTGTGTATCAGGGAGAAGTTCGAAAATGGCACTATGATTATAATGGACTTATTTTTGAGGTTAAAATACAGCCATTAGAAGGCCTCAAAAAGATGGTGGCGAACTCTCACTTGAAAGTAACTCGTCAATTTGCTGATTCCTACATTGTTTACGAAAAGAATGACGAGCTCGCCCCTATACAAAAAGCAGCACAAGAAAAACTTAAACAACCGCATCCATTGGCTCTGCGTCAAGGATACAGAACTGAGTCAGCCAGAAATGCCTATTCCCAGCGAAACAGGCTTTATGAAATAAAAGATGACAAAGGCATGTTTGAAATAGGCTGTAGTGCCTTATTGATGGAACTGGCAGAATTGTTTTTATTGGTAAAAGGCGTCTGGGGTCATAGAGGTATTAGAAAGGTGAAAGTAGATATTGAAATGGTTGATCAATCAGTCGCTCAACTATTTGAAAATAGTATGGCTCACAACGACATTGAAAGCCGATTAGAAGCAATCAATACCTTGACCAACCTAGTGATAGATCTATTGGATAAAGACTTACAGAAAAATATGGTGTTGGCTGTTTCTGAATAGATACCAGTTAACCAATTCGCTTTTGCCTTTTTAATTGGTTAAAGCGAAAATTAATAGAACGGACTACATTGTGGGCAAAAATATAAAACTTGCCCCATTTTTCCAATTTTTTATCTTTTTCGCGAAGGGTGTCGTTAGGGACCCAGTCAAGGATAAGATGTAATCTGTCTTGGTCACTGCGATTTTCGACACCGTGAACTGTTGCATTGTTGATTTCCCAAAGAGAACCTGAAGGTAAATGTTTAGTTTCTCCGCCAACGGTAAAATCGACTAACTCGTTAGTGATTAGTGGCAGATGCATTCGGTGGCAATGAAGAAGTGAGTAACCTATGTCTCTGTGGGGTCTTATAACTCCTCCAGCTTTTAAGTTAACTAATACTAAACGAACAACCTGACCATCGCCGTTAAAGTAACTTTTAATAAAATCCAATATTGGGGTTAACTCTTGCTCAAACTCGAAGAACAAAGGATGTTTGGTTGGGCGTGAATGACGGAAGTCCTTATCTTGTATGAAATACAAACTATTTGTATGCCTGTGTACTTTAAAACGTTTTTCTCTCCCCGATTCTTGCCAGTAATCATTGTGTAGGCTAGCTACTTTTGTGACTAATTTATTAACGCAAAAATCTTTATGCAGCAATAAGAAGTTGTTAGCTTTACCTGACAGCTTTCTAAAATTAGGACGTGTATTTCCTAGGTATTCACCATTTTTATTGTCATATTCATATGAAAACTGAGAAATTAACGTTTGCTCTTTTATTTCTATAACTTCCTTTAGCTGAGTGTTGTAGTAACTACTATAGTGAGAGCGTAATGATTTATTAACTTTTCCAGATCGTTGCAGGCTTTTTCTCAGTTCGTCGATACAAGCGACCCCATTTTTCTCCATAATTTGGATAAAGTCATCTATTAGGCTTTCGAACCGAATAATTTGTTTTTTAGCGTTATTATCTGCTCCCAACATCCTTTCAAAGAGCCAACTGTAATAGCCTTTCCCTGATTGAGATAAAGAAGTTATGTCGTCTTTGCATAATCCAATTCCTTTATTTCCTTCTAATGAGTCGGGCAATACAGAGTAGAGAGCGTCGCGCATTATTTTCGACCTTGAATTGTCGTCAGCAAGGCAAGCCAGATTATAGATAGTCTCATCAGCGGACGCAGTACCACCATGAGAAACAACAAGAAATAAGGTACTGCCATTACCCAACTCGAACATACTTCTGTTAAATGCATACCAAGAAACATACCAATCCCATGGATTTCTAACGGCTCCAATCACAGGAAGGTCTTTATGAGATTTGGGAATGTATTTGTGTGGAAAGTGATAACCAATCTCTTGGTGTTCTAGAAAACAGTTTTTAATCACTCCATTCAACAATTGACCGCCAGTTTTATGCATGTGAATAAAAACAAAACAATTAGTAGTGATCAAAATTAGTCCCTTATAGCTTTTTGAAGAGCCGATAAAACTAACATAGTTATAACAAGGTTTCAAAAAATGAAAAGTACCTTTAAATTAACTTTTAAACTATTTTTTAATTGTTTTTTTGATTTTATTTTGTTCTCTCTGTTTGTTTTTTTACACTTTGATTTTTGTGTTGGTTTTATTTAATTTTGAACTTTATTTTTAACGCGATTATCTTTTTGTGTTTCATTGTTAATCTTTTGTGTTTTTATTTTTTCTTTTATTTTAATTGGTTATGGTTGTTTTTGGTTCGGTTCGGTTTGGTTTTGTTATTTTTTGTGTGTGATAATTTAAATTATATTGAGCTTACAGTGATTGATTGTTAACATTGTTCTGTAGATTTGTTGTATGTAATTATAAAGGTAAAAGGAATTATGATTGGTCGTGAGCAATCCACAAATTTTCTTCGTGGTTTAAGTTATGTGTTGTGTAGGTTACAAGAGTTAAAAGCTTATTGGCTTATTCACAGTCAGGACCTATATGAAAAAGCTAATATTGCTCAATCAATGGGATATGAAAAAGACTTACCAGAAAAAATATCTAGTAGATTAACGCAATTATTTAATTTTAGTGATGAATCTGTTCAACCTGTAGCGTTCGAAAGTCAGTTGTCAGAGTTATTGCGAAACAAGTCCATATCCGATGTCGCAAAAATAATCCACTGTAGCTTGATAAAGCTAGTAAAAGGCCAGCAACAAAGGATTGAAAAGCTTGCAGATGAGCCAACTTTTTTATTACTGATAGAAGCCTCTGAACTGCTGGAGCTAGGACGAGAAAAAATTGGAAGTTCAGATGCCTTAATTGAAATCGATCTTGCAATCCTAAATGAAGACGAAAGAGATGAAAAAGCGGCTTTGGGACAAATTTCAGAACTCCCAGGACGACCTGATTCATTTGTTTATTCTCCAGAAAAAGACTGTGATCCAGAGGCTGCTTCAGCTTGTGAAACAGAGTTAGCTAAATTTATTCACTTTGTCGCTATTCACATTGAAGTTTGTGCAATGGAAGTCTGCTCATACAATATACTGACTTATGCTGATATGCCGCAGAAATTTAGAACAGATATGGCACAACAAATTTGGGATGAAGGTCGACACTTCCTGATATTTGCAGAGTATTTAAAATCACACTTGGACACCGAGATAGGTGATTATCCTTATCAGCTTGATGTATGGTTGAAGCACCAAAAAGGTACAGGGCTGTTAGAACAATTAGCCATTGAGCAAGTACTTCAAGAGGGAGATGCCGTAGGTCATAATTTAAGGCTGATAGCGGGGCTGAAAAAGGTGGAAAGATATCCCGAATTAAGAGAGCTCCTTAGTTTTATCAATGCTGATGAAACCATACACACGCGAATAGGCAATAAATGGCTTACTTATATGTGTGAGCAGCATCATGATAATTACCTTGAGATATTGCATACTGCTGCGGAGAAAATAGGTAAGACGATTCCTGGTAATGTAAAGCTTCGGCCTGCAATGCTTGAATTTCTTGGTTTCCCAGAAGTTTATCGTGAACACCTAATGGCACTAAACATACCTCGAAAACCTAAGCCTGTGGTGAACAAAGAATTAAGTACAGAGTCGTAGGGTAAGCTTATGTTAACGACACAAAGCAGTACTAAAAAGAATGGTTATTACCCCGTTAGTGATCACCCGTCATTATTACCTCTAGAACAAAATTGGCAAAAAATACAAGAAGAGTTTTTGGCAATTGATGCACCAATTCTCGACATACATCGCTACAAAAAAAGCTTTGAAGAAGTAGTTGCACAGGTTTTCTCTCACGTTAAACAAGGTGGAGAATATGGGTGGTTACATGGTTGGGGTAAAGAGGGGCCCAACAAAGATTGGCTGCAGTATGGCTTAGTCGTTCAAGGGCGAGCTGTGGATGGTGTTGACAAAGTTTGCCCAGTAACTATGTCTTTGCTTTCTGGCATCTCTGGAATCAAGGTTGCAGCATTTTTAACCTTAAAATCAAATACTTTTTTGCCTGGACATGCTCACCCTGAGATTCGTGGCGAAGGGCTTTTGCAATATCACCTAACACTAGACTCGTCTGAGAAGTTAAATTTGAACTACCTCAACGTTAATGGAGTGTTTGCTCAAAACAAACCTGGGAAAGCTATCGTCTTTGACGGCTCATACTATCACTTCGCCGTGAATGCGTCGCCTAAAGATAGAACCATCCTCTATATAGAGTTCAAAAAACAAGTTGCAGTCTGATTCTAGAATGCTCGCTTAGGAAGTCTTAAAGCTACAATTTAAAATTGGAAATTAATTGATGTTTAACATGTTTGCAGATGCCAAAGTTGATCATTTGGCTATCGCTGTTATTGATTTAGAAAAAGCGATCGAGTACTACACAAAGAACCTAGGGTTCGATCTCATTGAACAGAGAATAACTTCTGGCGTAAAGACCGCAATGAAGTCAGCGGTTCTAGGTGGTTTGTCTACAGGCTTTACCATTGTCTTATTGGAAGGAATTGGTAAGGAATCTCAAGTATCTAGGTTTGTTGAAAAGTTTGGTCCAGGTGTTCAACATGCTGCGTTTTTAGTCGAAGATTTAGAAAAAGTAGCCGTTGAACTGGCAGGGAGAGGTGTCGAATTCTCAACTGATATTATCAGAGGCCCAAATCTATATCAGTTATTTACTAAACGAGAAGAAAACTCAGGAATGATGTTTGAGTACATTCAACGTTTAGAACAGAAGGATGGATTTGAAGAAACAAATATCCAAAGACTTTTTGAGTCTCTTGAACAAAGCGATCACTTTTGAGGAATTATGGATTTTAAGCATTTAACTAGTTCACAATTTGATGTGATGAATTTTCTTAATGAGGTAGCAATGAACTTTCCTCAGGCTATTTCATTTGCTTCTGGGAGGCCTAATGAGGAGTTCTTTTCTCCTGATAAGTGGTTTACTCAGTTTGATACATTTAGAGAGTATTTCGCGACAAAACACAACCTTTCTGAGCAAGCTACGCTAAACGCAATCGCTCAATATGGAAGAACGGCAGGTTGTATTAACGAACTGATTAGTCAACAATTGCGAATAGACGAATCTATCCAGTGCTCATCAAAACAAATATTGATTACCAATGGATGCCAAGAAGCAATGGCTATTTTATTAATGGCTGGTTGTAAGGGAAAGGTATTGTTAGTTACCGACCCTACATATATAGGTATTACAGGACTAGCGTCAATATTAGGTATCGAAATTATTTCTGTGAGCTCCCAGTCAGAGCTTATTTCGGCTAAAAATGTTCAACTTGCTTTTGAGCAGGTTAAGTTAGAAAACAAAGAAGTTGGAGGGCTTTACATTATACCTGACTTCGATAACCCATCGGGTGAGTCTTTCTCCTCAGAACTCAGAAATGAACTACTTGAAGTCTGCAATGAATTAAAAATTGCAATTTTCGAAGATAATCCCTACGGACGATTCCGTTATGACGGTGGGGGAGTTACAACCATGTATGAAATGGACAAGTTTGGTGTTGTCTATCATCTAGGGTCGTTTGCTAAAACTGTCTGCCCTACGATGCGAATCGGTTATATCCTTTGCCCTACCGTAGACTTTATTGGTAGGGGATATCAAGAAATTCTAGACAACTTATCCAAAGTAAAGAGCTTGTTATCGGTTAATACCAGTCAATTAGCACAGGCTGTGGTGGGAGGCATTTTACTAGAAAATGATTGTAGCCTTGAGCAACTTAATGGCAAAGCACGTACTTTCTACCGTTCAAATCGCGACACAATGCTCGAAGCTTTGGAAGTCGAATTTTCGGATATGAAAGAATATGTTAGTTGGAACAACCCTGAAGGCGGCTTTTTCCTTACGGTAAAATTACCCTTTATTTTCGATAAACACCAAATGGAAATTTGTGCATCGGAATATGACGTATTGGTGATGCCAAGGGCATTTTTCTCTGTAGCGGAAACGCAAGATGAGTTTGTCAGGTTTGCTTTTAGTTATGTATCTCCTGAACTAATAAAAAAGGGAATAAAGAGCTTTGCAAGATACGTGCGTACGACTATGAATAAAGCAGGAGTGTTGACGAATGTCTAATCGTAGCGCACAGGTACGAGACATTGAGGCGGCGATATTTCGCAAACTCAGTAAATTTAACCTGTCTCAACAACACATTGAATACATGCAATATGGTATGGTTGAAGCATCTTTAAGAGGTGTAGATACACATGGCGTGAGATTACTTAAATGTTATCTCAAAGAGTTAGCTGGTGGCCGCAGTAATGCCTTGCCAAACTTTGCGTTAAAAAAGGTCAAAGCTGCTACTGCCGTATTGGATGCCGATAATGCCTTGGGTATTGTAGCTGGTGTGACAGCTATGAATAGTGCTATTGAAATAGCCAGCGAACAAGGTATTGGCCTAGTTACCGTGAAAAACTCCAATCACTTTGGCGCGGCATCGGTATACTCTTTACAGGCTGCCAGAAAAGGCTTTATTGGTATATCACTTAGTAATGCTGACGCTTTAATCTCTCCTTTTAATGGCACAGAAGCAATGTTTGGCACTAATCCTATTAGTATTGCTGCTCCAGCAGATAATGGTGAATTCTTTTGTCTTGACATGGCTTGCAGTCAAGTAAGTTATTCCAAAGTCCTGTCACATCTACGCGAGTCAAAAGAAGTACCTGAATCATGGATGCACCAAAGTACTGAAGAAGGCAAACCTGGGGTATTAAAACCATTGGGCGGGTATAAAGGTGCTGGCTTGGCAATGGCTGTTGAACTGCTAACGGCAGCATTAACAGGCTCTCCTCTAGACCAGGGGTTGAGTCATTTGTACGTACCTCCTTATAACGAACCTCGCAAAGTAAGTCACTTGATGATAGCCATTGATATTAGCAGTTTGATTGATGAGCGCATTTTTAAAGGTGCTCTGCATTTGCTGTTGGAGTCGGTAAGAAATAGCCAGCAAGCAAAGGATTCGAATTTGAAAATTTTGGTGCCTGGTGACAAGGAACAAACCGAGTTTATTCACAGAACTGAAAATGGTATTCCACTGGAACAGGATACCTACGATTTATTGTTTAATTAATTCCTGAATTAATAGGAGACGAAAAGCTATGCTGAAGATTTTTGATGTTTTAATTAGCTTATTGATGCTTATAAATTCGTTTATTTATAAGCTAAAAGTAAGGGTAGAGTCCAGTCGGTTTTTCTACTTTTTCAAACCTCTAGATACAGATATTTATATCGCTTCGTATATGAAGTCGGGAACTACACTGACGCAGGTTATGCTGTTTGAAATATTAAACAAGAAAAACCTCGACTATTCAAATATAAACGACGTATCACCATTTTTAGATACATTAATTAGACGTAGAAATGGCTTTAAGATCTTAAACAGAAAAGAAGCCCCTAGGCTTATAAAAACGCATTTGCACTACAACTTTCTAAAAACAAAGATAAAAGGGAAAGTTATTTATGTTCAAAGAGATGGTATGGATGTCGCGTGGTCTCAATATCATCATATTAAAAGCGTTTATCAACCTGAACTTACTTGGAAGCAACATTCTCAGCAGTTTTTAGATGATAGCCGTTCAGATAGTTGGTTTAAACATGTAAAGCAATGGCGAACCAACAAGAACAAAATAAATATTACTTACCTCCAATATGAAGATGTTGTGACAGACTTGGGAGCTGCAGCAGAAAAATTAGCTGATTTTATTGGAGTAGAGCTGACAGAAGAACAGAAAGCCCAAGTTGTTGAGCGATGTAGGTTTGATCGGATGAAAAAAGAAGAAAAAAAATATAGTCCTAAGCCTAATTTTTCAAACTTTATTCGTGAAGGTCGTACAGGGTCTGGAAAACAAAATTTCAGCGATGAGCAACAACAGTTGTTTTTACATTTATCGAACAAACATTTTAAAAACTGCTGAGATTAAAGTTATGAGCTTGGAACAAATAAACTTGTCTGAAGATAGAGACAGCTTATGTGTGTTAAATTATAGTGGTAAAGACTCAGATTGTCTCAGCAAAGTTAATAATGGCTTAAAGCAAGATAAAGCGGTATTACTGAAAAATATCTCTATGAATGAAGCGGAAACGCTATTAGGTGATGTTGTTTCTCAGTTAGGCTTGCAGGACAACCTTAAAATGCAATCTGCCTTGGCTTCTGTCCATCAACACAGGGAGAGTAAAGGCAAGTATTTTATGAGTGTTAACAAGCGAAGTAACAATCAGTTTATTCCTTTTCACTCTGAAGGAACATCGAAGTCTCAGCTGCAATTGGCTGCTATGTTTTGTGCTGAAAATAGCACCAATGGTGGCACTTCAATCATAGCAAGAGTTAAGCAGGAAGATGATATTTGGCAACAACTAAAAGAATTTAGCGTTAAGGTTAAATTGGGTAGTAAAATACCAAGTCCCCAAGCTATTGAACAAGCAAAGGTTTTCCTCAAAGTTGACTTGTTAAGAGATAGAATAAAACAGGATGATGAAGTTTTAGATCACATTCCAGAGTGTCATCTAAATAATTTGAAGTCTTTGGATATCGTTGGATTCAAGGTTCTAAGCAAGCCAAAAAAGAGTTTCTCTAGGATATTAGGCGAAAAAGTTTATTCCTACTGGGATTCTATAGGTAGTTATGACTTTGCTTCAGCAAGGGAATATTTATCTATGCTTGAGAAAGAGAATCTACTAAAGACAGTTCCTGATCCTACAGATTTAAGCAATCTAGATAATGCTCACAATAGAAGAGTTTGGGATTCTCAGCTGCACTACAAAGACATTTTCGAGTGTAAAGTTACACATAAGCTGAGTAATAATGAACTTTTAATTTTTAACAATATGACTTGGGCTCATTCCTCTACAAGCTGGGAACACGGTTCAGGAAACCGAGCGGTTTACGCAGCTTTTGCTTGATTATTTGCAAAAAAATTAATGCATGTAATTTTCAGTACGGTCCAATCAGATAGCGAAAAAGTGGACGATGCCGATATGGGACTGGAAACAAGCTATGAGCCTATTCATGCTCTTGTATGGTGACCGGATCAAGTTATAAAAAACGGCCATTTACACAAAAGATCTTACAATCTCCCGTATTATTGCCGCAACACATCAAAACTTATCTTAATAATGGCTAAACCTTAAACTATTACATACTATTAGCCTTTCAAGTAATCTAAAACTACCTCGTGGTGATCTTTTGTTTTGAACTTATTGAATACACGCTCGATGTTACCTTTCTCATCTATAAGGAAACTTGTTCGAACAACTCCCATGTTCTCTCGACCCATAAACTTTTTTAATTGCCAAACATGGTATTTCTCACAAACTGAGTGGTCTTCATCTGCAAGTAGTGTGAAATTAAGCTCTTGTTTATTAATGAAGTTTGTAAGCTTTTTAGGAGTGTCGGGGCTAATACCCAAAACTATCACATTAAGTGCGTCAAGTTCAGTTTTACTATCACTTAGGCTGATGCAGTTGTTAGTTTTTGGGTGGATGAGCATCTTATTTTGCATAGAAGACAAATCACACATAAGCGCTTCACCACAATATGGACAAGTATAGGTTCCGCCCACTTGAATCGATTGAGCTGCAATTAAATGGCCTGAGTTATTGATACCAAATGGGACCGGTATTTCGTGCATATTTGTACCTTAATTTAAGGAATTATTTAAGATAGTCTGCTATACATGATTTAATAACATTAAAAAACACTGTAGGTGCATCATGGAAGTGCCCGATTTATCGCATAATTTTAAGCTATTCATGTTGGCTTTTAACATTACCATTCTTTCAATTGGGTTGGGTTATTTTATTTACTCTGGGGTTTATACCTTGGTAGGGTTCTTCTAAATTATCTTTATGCTTTCGCAATAGGTAAATCTGAAAGTTTTGTTGTATAACTCAAAGGTGCTAAATCATCTTTAGGCCGCCAAAACTGAGAGAACCCTTCACTTGCGAGCTTTATTGCACTACGTCCAAATTTTCTATTTATCTCATCAATGACCAACGTTTTTGAGCTAATATTCAGTGGTAAAGTCTCAGATAACAGTTCAAGTTGTTGCATATCATCGTGTAATGAAAGTTCTTCAAAAATAACGCCAGCTTTTTTGTATTTAAACCCCTTCTTATAAATAGCTTTTAATGCAAAGCTTGCATAAGACACCAGTGTTGATGTATCCGCGGTGGGGTAGGGTAGTTTAATTGATTGTGACTTATGATACTGCGGCTCTGCCTGTCTAAATGAATCTGTGTGGATGAATATTGTTATTGCTGATGTGTAAGATTTAAATCGACGAAGTTTAAACGCAGCCTTTGTTGCATGTGTTGTAACAGCTTCAGAAAGCTCCGTAAGCTCTATCACCGGTTTTCCCATACTCTGAGATACGCAAATTCTATCGCGAGAGTCGTTTACATCTTTCAATTCAACCGCAGATTTTCCTCGTAACTCTTCCACAGTACGGGCAAGAACAACTGTGAACGTCTTTTTGATCCAACTAATGTCGGCATTTTTAAGGTCATATCCCGTATAGATTCCAAATTTATTTAGCTTTTTAGTAGTTCGACTTCCAACCCCCCAAATATCCTCTACAGGAGTATGTTTGAGAGCCCAATCAATTTTGTATTGTGAATCTAATACAACCACGCCTTTAGTGTGTTCTTTCCACTCTTTCTTTTTGGCGCAATGACTTCCAAGCTTGGCTAGTGTCATTGTCTGAGATATGCCCAAGCCACAGCCAATACCTAAGTTCCTCTTAAGTGTCCTCTGTATGATGTGCGCGTACTCTTTTATATCCTTTGTATAGTTTATATCGATGCGCCCAAAGCATTCATCAACAGAGTATCGCATTGTATCGAATAGGAAATACTCTAACTCGGTATGAAAACGGTTACTCAAATCACCAAACAGCGTGAAATTACTCCCCCATAAGTGGCCACGATGCGCAGCCACCAGCTGCTTAACTTTAAATGCAGGTTCTCCCATTTTGATACCTAAATCTTTGATAGCTTGATTTCGAGCTACTACGTTACCCTGGTTCGAACTGAGCACTCCAAGAGGGGTTTTATCAAAGTCGTATTGGGGGTTAAAGAGTTGGCAAAACGAAACGTAAGCAGCATTGATGTCGCAAAGAACCCACATAATTAGAATACCTTGATTAAACCAGTGACAACGCCCCAGACTACATGGGTATCCCAGTCATTGTTTTCATCGATATCAATTTCAATTGGCTCGAAGTCGGGGTTTTTACTAATAAAAACGGCTTTGTTGTTTTTTAATTGTAGTTCTTTCACAACAAATTCGTTGTCTAATGTAGCTAATACGATTCGTCCAGTTTTAATTGTTACTGATCTATCTACAACTATTATCGAGCCGTCAGTAATGTCTGGGGACATGCTGTTGCCTGACACCCTGAATAGGAATGTACTACTAGGGCGCTTAATTAGGAGCTCATCTAAACTGATTGAGTCGGATAGGTGATCTTCGCATGGATTGGGGAAACCTGCAGCAACTGAAAAGTCTGCAATAGGTAGTTCTGTGCTTGAAGGGGTAAGTTTGCTAAGCATAATCACAAATTACTGTATAAATAAACAGTGATTTTAGATGTGGATATTCCACATTACAACCAAGAAGTTCCTTTTAGGCTCGCGGTCTATGTGATTTCATCAATTATTAGTTAAATTTAAACCTTTTTCCCAGAATCAAGCGCGATTTAACGCATATGATAGCTTTGGCAAAAATATATGAGCTGGAGTAACTATGGATTTATGTTCAATTTCTTCGGAAGACGGTGATAAAGCTGTTTTCTTTAATGGGGTTTTGATTGCATACTATAATGCAGCAACTGATGAGCCAAACGTGTTGTCTTTTGTTGAAAGTGTTGCTGATAATTTGAGTAGCGCTTCTGGTGCAAATATTAAAAAGGCGAAAATAGACAAAGCTCCTGACTTTGTTCATTGGGAGCAGAGCAAACAAGTGGAGAATATACTTTGGCCTAATAAAACAGCTAAACCTCCTATTTCTGATCTTTTCTCTCCAATCGAGCTAAACTATCAATCATAAACATTCATAACAGTTTATCGCTTGACCGCTAAATTTTGCCTTCGCAGGTGCGGTCAAGCACCCTTTTTATCTAAAGCAGAGGAGTGCTTTATCTCGCGTAAAGCAGGAATGTTTACTTTTGAATAATACATGTTATAATGTAACAATGAATTCAATAAAATATGGAGGATATACAAAGTAACTGCTGAACTACAGTGCAATCTAGTTCGTTCTCAATTGCCCACATTAAAAAGCGTCAAAGTTTACATCTAAATACTTTACCTTTAAGCATTTCAAGGGCGTAAATAATAAACCTTCTCGCACTCATTCTTACTAGGTCATCAGGCCTCGGTGGGTTTTTGTGTGTCCAAAAAATAATAAAGAGGTAATCATTAATGTTAAAAGACCAAAAAACTCAATTCTGGATCAATCTGTTCGTGGCTATATTCTGGCCCTTATTGACGCCATATTTGCTACCGTATCTATCAAACTTACCTGAAATGCTAGTCGTATTATTGGTGGTTAGTTTTGATTTTTGTATTGGATACTTGGCCTTCTTGATTCAAATACTAGAAGTTATTCGCCAATTAATCATCTAACACTTTAATTAATTTAAATTCTGAAGCGATTTCTTAAGCCTAGCCCTATTAAGAATATAAAAACAAATGAAGCGCTGGCATGAGCATAGCTCCAGAGGTAATAATTCGTAGGTATATCAGTTTTAAATAACTGTCCCATCCCAAATTGTCTAGCATCTTTGGAAACGGAAATAAAAGGTGTCATTGTGGCTATTGAAGTCGTAGCCGCGGGTGAAAGTGTTTCTCTCATCTCTAGTTCAGATTTACCAACCAGGTATGAACTAAACAGCATGAATGATAAGAACAACCACAGCAAAGGTCGCATAATGCTTTGGCCATAATTACTTGTCGCTGAGTAGAGTAAATCCAATATTGATTGCGCTGTATTTAGCTTTGTCCATCTTTTCGCTCTCATTTCATCAGCGTGGAACATTAAAGCTTTATCGTGGTTCTTGTTTTGCTCAGCAAGCTCTTTAAGTCTGCAGAGCTTTTCAGCGTCAAGTTTATCAACAACTTTAAGAAAAGGGGTGAATGGAATTGCCTTTTCTCTTTTTAGGTTGCACTTTAGATCACTCAGTTCAGTGTGGTGGTTTAGTTTTGTGCCTCTTAAATCAGGTATACAGTTAAAGTTACCATCAATGATAAAGTCTTTGTCGAACGTACTTCCTTTGAACGAAAGCTTTTGTATTTGGTCGGTTATTGCATCATCGAAATTAAAAGTGTCAGTAGACTTAATATCGTTGAAGTTAACCAGTTCGCAGTAGAATCTAGCCCCTTTAAAATGTGTACCTCCATCAAATTCAGCATGAGAAAAGTCTGTAGCTAGATTGAATGTAGCGCAAGGAAAGTAAGCCATACATTCAAATGTGGCTGATGTAAATAGAGTGGTTGAAGCGAAGTGAGTATCATCAAAAACTACAGTGCCTTGAAATTCAACATTAGAAAAATTGGCATTCGAGTTAAAAATAGTATTGCTAAAACCTGCATCACTTCCAAATACAACTCCAGAAAACTCAGTACTACCTTCGAATCTTGCGTCATCAAAGTGGGTCGGTGAGGGGAAGGTTGCTCCAGTGAAATCTGCACCACCATTAAAAATATAGCCTTTAAAAGATATAGTTTTTAAATATCGATGATGTTTACCGTGAATAGCGAGATCTTCATCAGGTGCAACACTCGCCAGAGAGTCAGGGGTGAAATTTACATGATTGAAGTCAACGTAAGTATCTGGGTGGTTCTTCATCCATAAGTTCCACTCATCCTTACCTTTTAACCAGAGCTCTACACTTCTCTCCCGGCTAAGAGTATATTTAGGCTTCGAAAATGATTCTTTTGTTATTGGTTGGTGTAGTCCATCATTTTTAAAGTCATCTGACTTCATTTAAGGCCGTCCTTAGTTCACCTGTATCATTATTTAAATTCATTGTGTAAGCATTACATTAAGCCGTCAAGGTTATTAAGTTTCTGACTTAAGCACGTTTTTATTTCCCTATTAACCTGTTTAGCAATTCAACTAATAAAGAGGTTTTAAGAATGGGTCATCATACTGGGCAGTTAATTCAAACTATCAAGCAATTCAACCAAGATTTCGAGTGGTACCCAACCACAGATGAGCAGCTGGATTTGATTAAGTCGGACTTTAAAGCATTGAAGGGAATAGGTGAGCGTCCAAGTTTATTAGATGTAGGTGCAGGAAACGGCAAGGCGCTAAAGTTTTTAACGGAAGGTAAACGCTATGCGATTGAAAAGTCTGTCCCACTATTGAGTTCGCTTGATAAAGATATCTTTGTAGTTGGTACTGATTTTAAAGAACAAACATTAATAGACAAGCGTACTGATATTGTATTCTGTAACCCTCCGTATTCAGAGTTCTCATACTTTGCTCAGCGTATCATTGAAGAAGCAAACGCTAAGTATATTTATCTCATTCTCCCTTATCGATGGGTAAATGATGTTGCAATACAGCAGTGCATTAAGATGCGCGATGCTGAATGCGAAGTACTTGGAGAGTATGACTATCTAAATGCTGAGCGTAAAGCACGTGCAGTCGTGAATGTAATACGCATTACTCTGATTGATAAAAGATATTCTTATTACGGAAGTGACACACAAAAAATTGACCCTTTTACCTTATGGTTTAAAAAGAATTTTGCAATCTTTGAAGCAAGTGAAAATTCATCCCATACGGATACATTAAAAAACAAGCACAATAAAAACGCTGGTGGCTTTGATAGCCGCTTAGAAAATACCATGGTGCCAGGTGTTGATTTAGTCGCTGCATTACAATCGATGTATGACACAGATTTAAGCTCATTGGTTCAAACGTATAAAAAACTAGAAGAAATAGACACGGTTGTATTAAAGGAGCTCGATGTTAGTTTTGACGGTGTGAAAGAGGCGCTGAAATTAAAAATAGGAAGTTTAAAAGATAAATATTGGCGTGAGCTCTTTTCTAACTTAGATAAGATTACAGATAGACTGACTGCGAGCTCTCGTGAAAAGTTGTTGAAGGTCTTGTTTGAGCATACTCACGTTGATTTTAACAAGTCAAATGCTTATGCGTTGGTACAGTGGATGTGCAAGAACGCAAACTTGTACTTTGATGATCAGCTTGTTGAAACGGTTGAAAAGATGGTGAGCCAATCTAGCATTGTTCTTTATAAATCAAATGAAAAAACCTTTGGTAAAGAGCAGTGGCGCTATGTGTACCGCTCGCCAGAGGGTCTTGATAGGTTCGCTCTAGATTATCGCATAGTTGTAACAAGAGAAGGCGGCCGCTCAGATGATTACAGCTCTACAAACGGGCTTTCACGACGCGCAGAGGTCTTCTTAAATGATTTATGTACCATAGCCGGTAATTTAGGTTTTGATGCTTCAGGATGCGAAAGAGCACGTGATTTTGATTGGAATGACTCGGGTAAGAAGGTTTTCACTTATTATGATCATACTGCAGATAAATACGTTACTCTTTTTGAGTGTCGTGCTTATTACAATGGCAACTTGCATTTAAAGCTCAATCAAGCATTTTTGGCTAAGATGAATGTTCAATTTGGTAAATTAAAAGGCTGGGTGAAGTCACCAAAAGAAGCGGCTGAAGAAATGGGCGTTGATATTGATATTGCAGAAATGAGCTTTGATGCTAACTTTAAGCTCACTTCTACTGGTGATGTACTGGCTCTCGGTGTTGACTATTCTGTAAATTGAACCTCATAACTAATAGCTATATAAACTCTCTATTATTAACGTGACAGAGAGTTTTTCCTGTTTCTATTAAAACATACCTACTAAATTGCAAAAGTTCGTCTGAAATGCTCTTAATTAATATAGATATTTAATGTTTTAATTTTTTCATTTGAATCAATCGATTGTGCGTTATATTACGATGAAAAATAATCTATGGAGTATTGAATGAGTAAATCATCATCAGAAACGTTAGTATCAAGAATTGAACCCTTTCGCGCTAAATTTATAGAATTTATAAGTTGTATTTTCAAAAAGTTATTGGTTTTTGTACTATGGTTTCTTGAGTTGAGAAAGTGGTTGCGCTTACTGTGTTTACTGGTTTTAGCATTCGTATGTATTGTTGTTGGTTTTGGTTTAGCTGAAAATTTAATTAGCCAAGAGTCATTGCCTGCTATAAACATGGTATTAGAGGAGCCTATTTTTCAGAATGTCAGAGAAAGGTTAAGCCTAATACAGATAATTATAACTACTTTACTTCAAGCCAGCATACCTATGTTTGCTGCATTTGGGATAGCTTCGATAACCTTTAGCTACATAAACAAATATTTTCAAGAGTTCGTTAGTAAAGAATCGGATGAAAGAAAAAAAGTTGAAAGCACTGAATCTTGTAATGAATTAAATTCGGTTGTATTAGATCAAGATAGCTTAGCTTCCAATACTGAACGTGAATGTTCTAAGTGTAAAAAAATGGAAAAGGAGTTATCAGGGTTAAAAGATAAAATTGGTTTTTTGATTAATGACTTAACCACCGTATTTATGAAGTTTGTCGGGATTGGCACATTTGGTCTATCACTAGCAATGGTGACTATTGGGTCGCTTGGGCTAGGCGCAATATTAGGTTTGAAGTATAAGTTTGCAAAAATGTTGAATGAAGCTTTCCAAGTGAACTTAGACGCTTTTGACTTCATTTCCTTGGGCTCATTTTTCATTATTTTAATTGGCATTTTCGTGTTGCTAATGATCTCCTTTGATCGCAAAAAAGCATCAAAGAAAGCTGGATTTATTAGTTTGGCTATAGTTATAACCTGCCAAGGGTATCTTTTTTATGGCTCAATTTCAGATCTTAGTACAGACTGTAAACTTGCGAATCAAATGCTCGTGTATTATTACAAACTGAAAGCTACTACAGGAGAAGTAGGTAACGTGCCACAGATACCGTTGTGTGGCTTTGAAGTGACACCTGAATAAAAGTCACTTTTTGATATTTATAATAATGCGGCATTTGCCGCATTATTTATAAGGAAACTTAAATAAGTGACGGTCCACTTTAACTTGTTTAATACGGGAGTTTGCAGAGTTTATCGGTGAATCAAAATAAAAGTGACAACCAAAGGCTGGGGAAGCGATACCTTATTTATTTAACTGTTCTATATTGTGAGTTGTACTAGCTCATATCTGAACTTACAGATTAAATGAATAGGTTTAGACTTCATCTGACAGACAGCCATGAGCGATAAGCGGACACTGAAAAAGTTAAATTTATTCTTACTTATTTGAGTAAGAGTCTAATTTTTTCCGGTAACATTATTAAACGCCGCTTTGGTGCAAAATAACGAGCTTAATTCCTAGCTGTTTTAATTACTTGTTTACAAGGGTAATTATTGGTGAAATTATCAGGGTATGTAATATACGCCGTTTTGGTGTGTTATAAACCACCAAAATGGTGTTCAATAAAATTGTTAGCAATTTAATTGAGCATATAGGAATTTTTTAACCCCTTTTGGTGTGGTTGAGCGTTATTAGAAAACAATAATTAAAATTTCAGGAAGAATATGAAGAGTAAAGTTTTTAAATCCCTCATCTTTAGTTCACTAGTTCTATGCAATTATGTCAGTGCAGCAGATTGTCGTGACGTGTCACAAATTATTGCCAAACAACTTGAAGATAACTACGTAATTGAAAATACAGCAACAACGTTAGTTCAGTTAATACGTTCGAAGTCATTTTTATCTGGTTGTAATCGTCAAAAGTCACCTGAAGATATTGCTGAATTTATGACCTTGGAATTAAACAAGATTGCAAATGATAAACACCTCTCCGTAGTTTACGACCCGAATTGGGTAAGTGAGCTGAAAGCATACCGTTCATCTAACCAAGCTGAAGCATTTGCTGACAGTCGAGTTATGGAATCGCCAACTGATAACTATGGTTTTAAAAAGATTGAAATGCTCGACGGCAACATTGGTTATCTCGACATAAGAATGT
>NZ_JAGJEJ010000026.1:0-40071 GCF_018101025.1 Pseudoalteromonas sp. MMG006 | reverse complement strand
GGTTATTTTAATTTAAAGCGATTAACCACATTAGACAGCCCTTGGCTACTTTGCTTAAGGTTATCACTGGCATCAGTAAGCTGTTTAGTATTATTTAATGATTGCTCAGTCGATTGAGATAGCTCATTAATCCGTAAATTTACCTCGTCAGCAGCTTGCGTTTGCTGCTCTGTGGCTCGCGCTATTTGGCTGTTCATTTCGGTAATGACTGATACAAGCCTTTCAATTTCATTAAGCGAAATATTAGCAGACGACGCCTGTTCGACAGTAGACTCTGACAGCGCTTGGCTTGATTTAACGGCTTCAACGGCTGCTTTAGCACCTTCTTGTAATTTGGTGATCATAGCTTGTATTTCATCAGTGCTTTGCCCTGTACGACTTGCTAACGTGCGTACTTCATCAGCTACAACCGCAAAGCCTCTTCCGTGCTCTCCAGCTCGTGCAGCTTCAATTGCAGCATTAAGTGCTAATAAGTTCGTTTGCTCAGATATACTTCTTATCACATCAAGTACTGAGCCTATGTTATTACTTTCATTCGCTAAATCTTCAGTAACTTGGCTTACCGTTTCTATATTGTTTGAAAGTGTTTCTATGGCAGTAATAGTGTTTTCAACGACGCTTTTACCTGTTGATGCGTTGCCAGCAGCGTCGTTAGCGGCTTGCTCTGCGGCTTCAGCGTTACGGCTTACATCGTGGATTTGGTGAGTCATTTGCTCCATCGCAGCAGCAACTTGGGTTGAGCTGTCGTTTTGTAGTTCGATAAATGAATGGCTTGTTTTGCTAGAGTCATCAACGGTATAGGCATGCTTATTTACATCGTCGGCACTTTGGGAAACGTGAACTAATGACTCACGTATTTTTAAAACAAATAGGTTAAATGAGCGCGAAAGCTCTGATATTTCATCACTTCCTGATTCGTTTAAAGTACGGGTTAAGTCGCCTTCACCTTGCGAAATATCTTTCATCATGTCGGCAGCTAGGCGAGTAGGGACTAAAATACTTTTACCAATAAAGTAGCTAAGTAATATCACCGCAATAATCATTATTAATGCACTAAAAAGTATAAGATTGCGTTGCTCGCTAAATGCAGCATCAATTGAATCTAGGTATACGCCTGAGCCAACAATCCAATCCCACTGATTAAACCCTTTTACAAACGCTATCTTATCTACAGGTTGCTCTTTACCAGGCTTTGGCCATTTGTAAGGAATAAAACCTTCGCGGTTTTGTTTTACAATATTAACCATTTCTACAAATAGCGCTTTGCCGTCGGGGTCTTTGTTGTTGGTTAAGTCTTTACCTTCAAGCGACGGTTTTATAGGGTGCATTACCATGGTAGGTTGGTAGTTGTTTATCCAAAAATAATTAGTTTTGTCGTAGCGCAAAGCCCTTACAGCCTCAAGTGCTTGCGTTTGAGCTTGCTCTTGCGTGAGGGTGTTACTCTGTTCAAGTGCATAGTAATGTTCAATAACACTGTACGCAGTTTCTACAACATTTTGTGTTTTTAGGTATTGCTCGTTTTTGAGCGAACTATATTGATGCGTTAGGCTAGATACACTCAGTATTATTAGTCCTAACACAACGGTGGTTATTAATAGTGAAAAACGCTGAAAAATACTAAGACGTCTTAGGTTTAGCATATATTTATCCTTTTTAGTTAACGCTCAGTGTGGTTAAATTTAAGGATAGTAAAAAAGTGAGTTTAAGCTAGGCCAGTTTATCATTTGGTTTTGATTTTAAAGCAGTAAGTTTGAGTTTTGGGGAAGATTTAAGCTGTTTTAAAGCACAAACAAGCGCACATGGCTTGTAGCTTAGAATGTTCAAATAAAAAAGGCTGATATTTTAATCAGCCTTAAATATGAAAAGTTTTAATTATTTAACATCAAAATGACGATTAAAGAAGTTAGTAATAGTTTGATGTAAGTGTGTTTGCACTTGTTTACCGCGTAGGCTGTGTTTAGAGCCTGGATAAGTCATCATCTCAAACTGTTTTTCGTTATCTTGAAGTTGTTTAAACAATTTTGTGGAATGCGTAAACAATACGTTGTCATCGGCCATTCCATGGTAAATCATTAATGGGCCTTTTAAGCCATCTGCATATGGAAATACAGCACTATCTTCATAGCCTTTAGCATTTGTATCAGGATGGCCTAAATAACGCTCTGTGTAATGTGTATCGTATAGAGCCCAATCGGTTACTGGAGCACCCGATACGCCGGCTTGAAAGTAATCGCCCGCTTTAAACATAGTCATAAGCGCCATGTAGCCGCCGTAGCTGTGGCCATAAACACCAATGCGTTGTGGGTCTACGTAGTCAAGTGTACGTAAAAACTCTACGCCTTTAATTTGATCGGCAACCTCAACCACACCTAAGTGTTTATAAATAGCATCTTCAAACTTTTTGCCGCGATTGTAAGAACCTCGGTTATCAAGTTGAAAAATAACGTAGCCTTGTTGCGCCATGTATTGAAAGTACAGATTTTTACTGCGCCAGCTATTTGTTACTCGTTGTGCGTGCGGGCCGCCGTAAACGTTAACAATAACAGGGTGCTTTTTGCCATCACTTACATTACTTGGCTTAAATAAACGGTAATGCATTACTTGGCCATCTTGTGCTTTAATTGTACCGTATTCTGGTGTTGTTAAATCACTTAAGTAAGGAGTAAGCGGGTGACTGCTATCTAGCTTATTTTCTTCAAGCCATGTAATAAACTCACCATTTATTTTGCGAAGAGCAGCTGAATTTGGCGTATTATCAGATGAGCTATTATCAATAAAGGTTTTGCTATCTTTTGCCATTACCACGCTGTGGTATTTACCTTTTTCGGTAATTCGCTTTGCATTACCTTTTTTAAACAAAGGCGCGCTGTATAAATGGCTTTCAAGCGGGGTATCTTTTCGTCCTGCAAAGTAGACAATGCCTTTTTTCTCATCAATACCTTTTAAACTGTCAACAACCCAATCGCCAGAAGTAATTTGGCGAACAAGTTGACCGTTAGTGCGGTACAAGTATAAATGTTTATAGCCATCACGCTCAGATGCCCATACAAAATGCTTTTTGTCTTTTAAAAACTCAAGGTCAAAATGTAGGTTTATCCATGTGTCGCTATTTTCGCTAAGCGCTACTTTTTGTGTTTTAGTGTCGCTGTTATAAAAGCGAAGCTCTAAATCATGCTGAGAGCGATTTTGCCACTGATAAGAAAGCGTAGTGCTGTCTTTTAGCCATTTAGCGCGGGCAATGTATATGTCTTCATCTTCGCCTAAATCAATCCAATCAACTTTTTGGTCGTTAAGTTTAACTACACCTAGTTGAATTTTAACGTTATCAGTACCTGTAAACGGGTAACGCTGATTAAATAGTTTTACTTCATCTGCGTAAATTTCGTTACGGATTGCCTCTTTTACAGGGGTTTCGTCAACCCGTGTATAGGCAATTTTAGACTCATCGCCTGACCACCAATAACCCGTCATACGGCTCATTTCTTCTTGCGCTACAAATTCGGCCATGCCGTTTTTAATAACGCCGCCGCCATCTTTACTTAGCTGTATTTCTTTACCAGAATCAAGCTCTAAAGCGTAAAGGTTTTGCTCACGAATAAACGATACGTAATTACCTTTAGGTGAAAAACGCGCATCGGTTTCAAATGTTTCAGTGTCGGTTAGTTTTTTACTTTTAGCTGAGGCTAAATCGTAATAATACAAGTCACCGTTGAGTGGGAATAAAAGTGCTTTGCCGTCTTTAGACCATTTATATTCTAAAATACCTTTACCAAAAATACGTTGGCGTTCACGGCGTGCTTTTTCTTCATCTGAAAGGTTTTCTGGGCCTGAAAATAATTTAGCAGAATCAACAAGTACACGATTAGTGTTGTCTTTTAAGTTGTATTCCCACAAATCATAACGGTTGTAGTCATCGTTTTTACCTTGTAAGTAAGTTACGCGGCTGCCGTCGGGTGAGAATTTAAGTTGTACCGGCGATTTACCAGAGAGACTCGGATCGTCAAAAATACGCTCTAATGATAAAGGTTTTGCTTGAACACTAATAGCGCCAACCATTAACGGTATAGCTAGTGAGAGGTGTTTTATTTTTTTTAGCACAAGGTTGCCTTAGCTTATTATAAATATTGCTTTGATGGTAAAGCCAAGCGTGTGCAACTGCAACTAAATGCTATAAAGTGGCGATTATCAAAGACAAAGTAGGACATAGCAATGACTCATACTGAATTTAAACTAGCCCCTGAGCTCAAGCGCGACTGCATAGAACTTGCCGACTGGCCACTGTGTAAAGTGCTTTTATTAAACGATAGCCAGTATCCGTGGTTTGTATTAGTGCCAAGGCAGGCAAATTTAAGAGAGATAATTGATTTATCTGAGGAGGATCAAATTGTTTATTTAAAAGAGTCCGCCAGGCTAAGTAAATTATTAATGGATGTATTTAAACCAGATAAATTAAACATAGCGGCGTTAGGTAATGTGGTACCGCAATTACATATTCATCATATTGCACGTTTTACGAGTGATGCTGCTTGGCCTGCGCCAATTTGGGGTAAACACCCCGCAGTGCCTTATACAGAGCCACAAATTGTAGAGCTAAAAAAAGCGCTGCAGTTTTAAGCTACAACGCTTTTTTAGGGTTTAACTAAGTTTAACTAAACTTATTTAAGCCCTAGCACTTCTTTACCTTGTTTAAAGGTTACATCTACAGGGATATTAGCTTTACTTAGTTTTTCTAAGTCTTTAGCAAGCTCTTCTTTAATATCGCCATGTGTTGCGATTAGTTGATCTACTTTTTCGTAATCACCATCACCTTGTAAAGTTAAAATTAGGCGAGATAATTTAGCCATTGCTACGCCCATTTTTTCCATATTTACGCGGTATAAACCCTCGTCATTTTTAGAAAATGCGCCTTCTTGTGCAAAGAAGTTAAAGCGGATCATATTGGCTTTACCATGAGCGCTTGATGCACCAAAACGTACAGAGCGGAAAATACCTGCCATAAACGTAGTGTAGTAATCCTCTAGTGTACCTTCGGTAATTTCGCCTTTTTTGAGTAACTGCTCAACCATGTATAAACCTAAAATATCGGCTTTACCTTCTTCAAGCGCACTTGCGTGTTCTTGCAATGATTGGCGAACCGTCCCTTTACCTGTAAGCGTGTTTTTAATACCTAAACCATGTGCTACTTCATGAAACATAGTATTGGCAAAAAATGCGTTAAAGGTAATATGCTTACGTTGCTCTGGCACAATTAGCTGCTCAGAAATTGGCACTAAAATTTTATCAAACTTAGCGCGCATTGCGTTCTTAAGCTGTAGGCGGCGAGTGCCTTTTTCAAGCTGAACCTGCTCATCGTTTGGTAAGTTAATAGCGATAGTTTTACTACCTGCGTTAGAGTGGCCTGCGTAGTAAACAACATCGTAAGCATTTAAATCGGCGTCTGAACCTGGGACTTCTTGCTTGTATTTAGCATCTACTGGTAAGTCTTTTTGAAGCTCAGGTAAGAAGGCTGCAAACTTAGCCAGGCGCTCGCTCCATTTTAAATCTTTAATTAATACGTAAGACTCATAAGCTGCGCGGTAGCCAAACAGTTGATCTTCGTAAGTTTCTATTGGGCCAATAACCACATCTACAGGGTTATTTTTCATATCCATCCACGCAAAGTCAGACACCTGGAAGTCGTCTTTCTGCAATGCGTCAGCGCGTAGGTTTAAGTAATTAGCAAATTCTTTATCGTCAGCAAGTTTACTCGCTTCACGTAATAGTTTTGCAGCTTCTGCAAGTTCATTAGCGTATTCTTTAGAGTAAGGTACGCTGTATAGTTTACCTTGCTCGTCACGTTTAATTACTGAGTAAAGGCCTTTTTTATCTTCTACATCAGCTTTATTTAACTCTTCTTTAGTTATGTCTGCTGGGTAAAATTGAGCACCAAGGGCTTTTTCTTTATAGCCTGATAAAAATGCTTCATCGCCGTTTAAGCGATCCCATGGGCCGTAATTTATATCGGCAAATTTTCGTACTTTTTCATCGCTTAGTTTTGCTAAAAACGCATCTTTATTTTCACCAAACGATTGTTTCCAAAATAATTCATCCATAATTTTAGAAGCATCAATAAGCTTAGAAACCATCGCTTTTTGGTTATCATTTAAATGCGAAAGATCAGCCTCTAGGCTAAAGTCTGTATAAATATCTAAACGTTGCTCATCTGTATTGATAAGCTTAGGTCCGGATTGAGCGCCACTTTCTTGGGCTAGATCTACGGCTGTGTTGTCGGTAGAAGACGGTGCTTGTTCTGAACATGCACTAAGAAAAACAACACCAGAGAGCAAAATTGCTTGGCTAATTTTATTTAATATCATTATTTTGCCTATTAAAAAGTAAGTTTAAAAACTTGTATAGCTATGCTTAAAGGCTAAAAGTATACAAGCGCTTCCTTATTGTGATTGCATTAAAGCAAAACTAAAAGGTAAATAGCAAGTATTTGGCGTTGTAAGGCAGGCACATGCGCTAAAGCGTCACTAATTAAAATAAAACTCTATAATTTCCTTAACTTTATCGGTAAGTTAGACAATACTAATTTATATTACTAATACAAAAATTAATGGTCTGAATTTGCAGTTGCTTGCAGGCTAAACACAAAAGGATGGCAAGCTATATGTCTACAGAAAATGCTTTATTAACGATTCTAGTTGATAGAATAAATAACGATACACTCGTACTGCCAACGCTTCCTGAAGTTGCAATTAAGGTTCGCCAAGCGGCGGATAACCCTGATGTAAACTTGATGCAAATGTCGGATGTTATTGCTCAAGACCCCGCGCTTTCTGCCCGTATGATAAAAGTAGCCAACAGTGCAATTATGGGGCGTGCAGTTAAAGTATCTAATTTGCAGCAAGCAGTGACACGTATTGGTCTGCGCCAAATTAAAAATATTGCAACAGCAATGGCAATGGAGCAACTGTTTGTATCAAACAATGAACTAATTAAAGGTTACATGGGTAAAGCGTGGCAAAAAACATTAACGGTTGCAAGTCACTCTATTTCACTAATGGAATTTTACTTACAAAATCAAAAGCACACGTCGTTAAATCGCGATTCGATTACACTCGCCGCACTTGTATACAATATTGGCGTGTTACCTATTTTAACTGAAGCAGAGCGCCACCCAGAAGTTTTTGCTAATCCAAGCTTTTTAGCTCATGCTATTCAAAAGTTGAGTGGTGAAATTGGCTCGTCAATTATGACTGCCTGGGAGTTTCCTAAGGAGTTTGTTGATGTTGCACAAAGCTGGGCCGATCCGACTTATAAACCGGCTCAAGTGAGTTATGTTGATTTTATTCGTGTCGGCGCTATTTTAGAAGGGACATTACAGGTTTCTGATAAATCGGCAGCATTACAAACTTATATAGATAAGGGTGTTATACTATCAATGCAGCTGTTCTCTAGCGACGAGTACAACGAAATGCTAGCTGATGTAAAAGATATGTTTAGTTAAACATACAATTATTGGTAATAAAAAAGCACGATTTTATCGTGCTTTTTACATTTTAGTTATGCTTTATGTAAATCGTCTGCATCACCTAAACCGGCAGTTAACTCTTCAAGCAATTGCTTAATTTCTTCTGATGCTAATATAAAGTCGGCATCAAGCTTAACGGCCATATCTTCTTTAGGTATGTCAGCGTTTTCTTCTTTTAAAGTTTCTGAGTAGCTTAAACGTTTAATAGAGCCATCGTTTTGTAGCATAAACTTCAGGCGTTCTTGCCAATCGAGTGCAAGTTTAGTAACACGCTTACCGCTTTCTAGGTGCGATTTAACTTCATCACAGGCCAAGTCATGACCTTTAAGTTTTACTTGTGCGCCGCTATCATCAGCTTCTTCAAGTTCAGCGTCTGAGCCTATTGCAAAACCTTCTGGAGTACTAAAGTTAGTTAGCCAGTCTGTTAAAAACACATCAAGATCGTAATTGGCAAATGCAGGGACTACCGGTAAAGTTCCTAATGATTTACGAAGTAGAGCGAGCAATTCTTCAGCTTTGTTAAAGCTGCCACTATTTACTACAACCCAGCCATTTTCCTGGTCAATAAATGCAAATTGTAGACTCGATTTTTTGAATGCTTGCGGAAGCAGTGTATGAAGGATGTTTTCTTTTAATTCATCTTTTTCTTTCTTTTTAACAGGACGGTTTTCTTCTGCTTCTATTTGATCAATTTTTTCAGCAACTAGTTCGTTTATAACTGACGCAGGTAATACTTTTTCTTCTCTTTTTGCACACACTAAAATACTTTTTTGAGAAAAATGCGATAATGTTTCACCGTGCTTTCCAAACGCTTTTGTCCAACCAAATGTAGCAAGCTCTTGGCCTGTACATGGTCGAAATAAGTCTTGTTCTAATGCTTTATCAAAATCTTCTTGGGTATACGAAACGTCTTGCTTAAAGCGGTAACAAATAAGGTTACTAAACCACATAGGGGAGTTGATCCATTTGAAAAATTTGTACAATCATAGCAATAAAAACAGCATCTCGAAATGGCTGATTTGTTACTGATAAATATGTCTAAATTTAATCCAAAAAGTTACTCTTGATTAAAAATAGGCATTGGCTTTGCCATGTTTTTAGGAAATTGAATGTAATAGCGAAGTCCTTTACCAGGTTCGCTAGTGGCATCAATAGAGCCACTTAACGTTTGTTTTACTAAATTAAACATTATATGGGTGCCCAAACCACTGCCGCCTTGGTCGCGCTTAGTCGTAAAAAATGGGTCAAATAATTTAGTTAATTGCTCACTTGTAACGCCATTACCATCATCTTTGTAATCGATGGTTAAGTTAGTTTCATCACTTGATATTTTTATATCCATAGTGCCATTTTGTTTACCTTCAAAGCCATGAATAAGTGAATTCATGATGAGATTAGTAAAAATTTGGCTTATAGCACCTGCAGGTAAGTTGAGTACTAAGTCATCAGGGCATTGTAAATTAATGGTATGGGACGTTTTTTTAAGTTTAGGGTGCAAAGAGCGAATTACTTCATTGACATAGTCTTTAAAGTTAATTGTTCTCATTGCTTCACTGGCTTGATCAACCGCAATTTGTTTAAAGCTGGCAATTAGCTCAGACGCTCTATCAAGGTTTGTAGTGAGTAAACTCGTACTTTGTTTAGCCTCATTAATAAACTCTTCTAGCGCTTTTGGTGAGAGTTTCTTTTCGGTATACGCATTCTCAAGCTTGTTTAATCGCTCTTGTAAAAATGATATAGCGGTAACGCCAATACCAATAGGTGTATTTATATCATGTGTAATACCAGCAACTAAGCCACCTAAGGCAGCCATTTTTTCAGTGCCTACTAAGCGCTCTTGAGCTAGGCTCAATTCATCAATATAACGTTGTGATTCGTTTTGTTTATCGATTAACTCTTGCTCAGTGCTTCGGCGCAGATCTATTTCTTCGGTGAGTACTATTTTTTGCTTTTCGAGCTCATATTTTTGCTGTTGTAAATCCATCATTGCTTGGCTTAAGTTCGATGTTTTACGTGCTACGTCTTGCTCTAATTGTATATTGTGCTGATCGAGCTTTTCATTGCTAATAATGAGCTCTTTTTGAGTATGTTCAAGCTCTTTTCTGTACTGCACCACTTTATCTATGAGGTTGTTAAATGAGTGCTCCATAACTTTAAGTTCGTTATGCTCTTCTGTCTCTATTTCTATGTGTTGACCTTCTAATTCATCAAGCTCTATGTTTTCTAATTGCTCAGTGAGTTCAGCTAAAGGGTCTGTTAATAATTTTCTAAACGCCATTAAAAATAAAATGATCAAAAATGTAGTTTTGATCATCGCATTACCAATCAAAAAATAGATTGATACCATAATACGGCTAAAAACAACTTCTCGACTGGAGAACAATGTAACGTCGCCAACTTGTGTAGCACGTCCTGAAAATTCAAAAATAAGTGGGAAGGTATAACCAAATAACCCTGATTTGGTATCTTCTAAAATAACCTCTTCTTGAACTAATTGTTGGTTGTATAGTTTATGTATATCGAGAGAGCGGCCAAGCTGTGAAATAATTTCACCACTGTCGTCACGTACGATAATTCCTTCGATCATTGGAATAGCAAGTAAGCCTTCTGCCGTTGTAATTGTTTGCTTATTATTTAGCTCCCAAATGGCTCGAGTTAAGCTACGGCTGAAGGTTTTTTGTAATGTACTGAGTTCGTCGCGAATATAGTCTTTGGTATTGACGTATTCAGCAAGTACTTGGCCACAAGTCACCACAAAGGTAAGCAAAAAATAGACTGATAAAACATTAGTCAGCAACTTCTTAGAAAGGCTTTTTTGTAACATGAGTGACGTGTTCATCCTTTGTTATTTTTATAACGTTTTGAGAGTAATTTAAAAGTTAGTCAATAAATGTCTAAAAATAAATAAAAAAGTTAAAATTTAGTAAGGTAACTTTAGGCATGCTGATTTTTAAGACACAATAATCATTGTGCATGGTTTGTAGATTATCAGAAGGGTAATAACTCCTAGGTCGCTTTATAGCTTATACCATTACTTAAGCCAATGTAATAATAAGTAAGCCTAGTAAAGCTTTCACGCCTTGTTTTGGCATCAAGCTTATTATTTCAAACTTAAACGTAAAAGATACAAAGACCCTGTGAAGTATCAAGTTAATTAAACTAAGCATTTTTAGTAATTTATTTTGATTTGAACACTAAAACTTCTTAAGCACGGTTAATTGATGAAAACAGGTTTATTCGATAATTACCACTATATTAAATTATTAATGTGTTGAGTCATTAGGAACAGTGATAGGCTGTAATTGTTGCAAAAGAAGGCAGGTTTTAATCACTTTAAATAGGCTGTGTAGTACTAAATATGATGAAATTTTCAATACTGGTTTGTGATGATTCGACAGTTGCCCGTAGGCAAGTTGTTCGCTGCTTGGATGAGTGCCTAAGCGCTGATATTCAACAAGCTGTAAATGGTGTACAGGCTTTGGCTCTTTTGCAGGAGCATCATTTTGACTTGATTTGTTTAGATTTAACAATGCCTGAAGTGGACGGAGTACAGGTACTCGAAGCGATAAAAGCAAAAAAAATAGAGTGCTTTGTATTGGTTATTTCAGCAGATATTCAACAGAAAATGAAAGTGAGAGTTGCACAGCTAGGTGCGATCGACTTTATTGAAAAACCCATTAATAAATCTAAATTAAAAGAAATATTGCATAAATTTGGCATTCATTAAGATATTTTATATTAAAAAAGGCTGTTTTATCTTTTTAATTAGGGTTGACAGCATAGCCTCTGTTAAGGCAGTCTTAAGCTTATGAAAACAATTAAACGTGTACTGACCATTATTATTACAACCACCATTCTTACTGGATAGTGGCATAGGTCGGTGCAACAAATTTAAAGGCCTGTGTTCACTTAGAACACAGGCCTTTTTTAGTTTTATGGGATGAGGAACATAAACAATGCGCGTTTTAAAATTTGGCGGCTCTTCGCTTGCCGACTTTGCATGCTTAAATCAGGTAGCTCAGTTAGCTAAAGCACAATTAAAAGATGAAATGTTATTGGTACTATCTGCACCTGGCGGCATGACCGATTCTCTTGTAGCGCTAGCTGCAGCAGCAGAGCAAGGTTTAGATTTTTCACAGCAGTGGCAGGCGCTTGTTAGTCGATGCGAGGGTTTAAAAACCGATGTAGAGAAAACAGGTGCGGTAGTTTCTAATTGGCCTAACTTAGATGAGTTAAAAAATAAGTTAGACGGTGTAGCACTTATTAAGTGTTGCCCAGATCAGGTTCGTGCATTTGTCATTAGTTTTGGTGAACGTGTGAGCGTGTCGCTTATGCAAAGTTTATTAAGCTCGCACGATGCTAAATATTTAGAAGCAACAAGCTGTATAGCCTCAACAGGTGGCTACATTGATGCCGAAGCAGATTTAGTAACAAGCAAGGCGCGTTTTCAAGCTGTACTTAAAGAAAACCCAGCCACCATTTATATTATGCCTGGTTTTACTGCAAGTAATGATAAAGGCGAACTGACTACGCTTGGCCGAAATGGTTCTGATTATTCTGCAGCAATTGCAGCTGCCTGTTTAGAGGCTGAAATATGCCAAATTTGGACAGACGTTGATGGTGTTTACAGCGCTGATCCTCGCTATATTAAAAAAGCGACTAAAGTAGATTTTTTATCTTATAAAGAAGCGATGGAGCTTTCTTATTTTGGCGCTAAAGTACTTCACCCTAAAACTATTTTGCCTTGCGCTAAAGCGGGTGTACCTTGTGAAATCAAAAATACGCATAACCCAGACGCTCAAGGCTCACTAATTGGTAACGACTATAAATCTGACGAGCCAGTAAAAGCGCTTTCAAGTTTACAAGATTTAGCAATGCTTACCGTGTCAGGCCCTGGTATGAAAGGTAAAGTGGGTATGGCATCTAAAGTGTTTAACGCACTGGCTCACGACAACGTATCAATTGTTTTAATTACGCAATCTTCATGTGAATTTAGCATTAGCTTTTGTGTTCACGAAACTGATTTAGCGTTGGCACTTGATGCGCTACAAACAGCATTTGAACTTGAGTTACAAGCAGGGCTTATTGAGCCAGTACAGGTACAGCGTAACTTAGCTATAGTTACGCTTGTGGGCGATAACATGCGTGCACACCGTGGCTTAGCTGCTAAGTTTTTTGCCTCGCTTTCACAAGCGCAGGTAAACATTGTTGCCATTGCACAAGATTCTACCGAGAGTGCTATTTCAGCGGTTATTGATGGTGAGCTATGCAACGATGCAGTGAAAATATGTCATGAGAACTTTTTCACGCATGTACCTTCAATTGATGTGTTTTTATTAGGTTGCGGCTTAGTAGGGCAAGAGCTTATTTCTCAGTTAGAGCGCCAACAAGCCTGGCTTGAAAAGCGTAATATTAAGTTAAACCTTTATGGTGTAGCTAATTCTCGTCAATTACATTTAGATAGTGAAGGCATAGCGTTTGCTGATTGGCAGCAAAAGCTAGCAGCATCTGAACAAGCGTTTGATTTAAATTTAGTAGAGCAATTTGTTAAACAAAACCATTTAGTTAATCCTGTTTTAGTTGATTGTACGTCGTCTGATGCACTTGCTGCACAATACGTCGACTTTTTAAATGCGGGCTTCCATGTAGTTGCGGCTAATAAAAAAGCAACAACTAGCTCGTACACGTACTACCAAGATTTAGTTGCAGCAACACAAAAAAATAACCGCAAATTTTTATACGAGACTAACGTGGGTGCAGGTCTACCAGTAATCGATAACTTACAATCGTTATTTGGTGCAGGTGATGAGCTGCTTGAGTTTAGTGGTATTTTATCTGGCTCGCTTTCATACATGTTTGGTGCACTGCAAGATGGTTTATCACTTTCTGAGGCAACAATTAAAGCTAAAGAAAGTGGGTTTACAGAACCAGATCCTCGTGATGATTTATCTGGTACCGATGTAGCTCGTAAATTATTGATCATAGCTCGCGAAGCAGGCATGAAACTAGAGCTTAGTGACATAGAAGTTGAATCGGTATTGCCACAAGGGTTCGCACAGGGTGACAGTGTTGACGAATTTATGGCAAAACTACCAACTTTAGATGCGCCGTTTAATGACCGTATTCAAAGTGCTGCCGCAGAAGGAAAAGTGCTTCGTTATGTAGGCACAATTAAGGAAGGCCACTGTAAAGTGGGTATCGAAGCGGTTGATTCATCACACGCATTAAATGTAATTCGTGATGGTGAAAACGCCTTAGCAATTTTAAGCCAGTATTACCAACCACGTCCGTTTGTGATTCGTGGATACGGCGCAGGCTCTGAGGTAACAGCCGCAGGTGTATTTGCAGATATCTTAAAAACGTTATCTCGCTAGGAGTTTATTATGATTGAAGTATATGCTCCGGCATCGATAGGTAACTTTGCTGTAGGCTTTGATGCGTTAGGCGCAGCCCTTGCGCCAATTGATGGCAGCTTATTAGGTGATGTAGCGGTTGTAAGTGCTGCACCAAGTGACGAGTTTGTTTGCTCTGGCGAATATGCGCATAAGTTACCAAGTGATCCTAACGAAAACTTAGCGTATCAGTGTTTAGTACATTTTAGAGCACATGTAGCGCCAGATATGCCAAGCGTAAAATTAGAGCTTAAAAAGAACCTACCCATCGGCTCAGGGCTAGGCTCTAGCGCGTGTTCGGTAGTAGCAACGTTTGCCGCATTAGATAAATTTGCACACACTAATTTAAGCCAAGTTGAGCTCATTGAGCTAATGGCTGATTTTGAAGCAATAGTAAGTGGCGGCCGTCATTACGATAACATTACGCCATGTTATTTAGGTGGGCTGCAGCTTACAGGCGATTTAATCCCTGATAAATCAATTGCGTTACCCGTTGATGAAAACTGGTACTACGTTGCAGCGTTTCCTGGCTTTTCGCTTAATACCGCAAAAGCGCGCTCGGTATTACCAAAAGAGCTAAGCATGCATGCAGGCGTTGAGTTTGCACAGCGTTTATCTGCTTTTAGTAGTTTGTTATTAACGAATCGTTTTGATGATGCACTTAGCATTATGCAAGACGATATAGCTGAGCCATATCGTGCGCCACTAATAACAGGGTTCAGCGAAGCTAAAGCAAGTTTGCCAGCGCTAGGTGCAGAAATTGTGAGTATTTCAGGTGCAGGCCCTACGTTATTTACAGTGTGTAAAACATTCGAAGCAGCTGAAAAATGCGCGCAGTGGCTAGCGCAAAATTATATAAATGAGCAGGGATTCTGCCACATTTGTAAATTAGATAACGACGGCACGCGTCAATTAAACGTTTTATAGGATAGGCAGTTATGCAATTACATAATTTAAAAGATGGTTCTCAAAAAGTGTCGTTTGTTGAAGCGGTAAAAACAGGTTTAGGACGTAATCAAGGTGTGTTTTTTCCTGAATCTCTTGCTCCTATAGCTGATATAGACGCCTTACTTGATATGGACTTTGTTACTCGTAGTGGCAAAATTTTATCGCACCTGATTGGTGACGAGCTACCAAGTGATACAGTTGCTCAAATGGTTAAAAATGCATTTAACTTTCCAGTTAAGCTGGTAGAAGTTGAAGAAAATACATACTGCTTAGAGTTGTTTCATGGTCCTACGCTTGCGTTTAAAGACTTTGGCGGACGCTTCATGGCTGAGTGTTTAGCGCAGTTTAATCAAGGTGAAAAAGTTACCATTTTGACTGCAACATCAGGGGATACAGGCGCTGCTGTAGCGCATGCTTTCTATAATAAGCCAAATATAGATGTGGTAATTTTATACCCTAAAGGTAAAATTTCACTTGCTCAGCAAAAGCTTTTTACAACGCTTGGTAACAATATTCACTGTTACGCAGTAGAAGGTAGCTTTGATGACTGCCAAGAACTCGTTAAAAAATCATTTTTAGATGATGAAGTTAAATCAACACTTGGCCTTAATTCAGCTAACTCAATCAACATTAGCCGCCTAGTGGCGCAAGTGTGTTATTACTTTGAAGCCATTGCTCAATTACCTAAAGAAAAACGTGCAACAGCGCATATTTCAGTACCTAGTGGTAACTTTGGGAATGTATGTGCCGCTATGATTGGTGCAGTAATTGGTTTGCCAGTAGGTAAATTAAGCGCCACCACCAATCAGAACGACACGGTTCCACGTTTTATGCTTGATAAAAATTGGGCGCCAAATGCAACGCTTGAATCGCTTTCAAATGCGATGGATGTAAGTAAGCCTAACAACTGGCCGCGCGTGCAAACAATGTTAGATAATAACTGGTTTAGCTACGATAACTTTTATTCAAGCAGCGTAAATGAGCAAGATACGCAAACAGTGATGAAAAATATTCAACAAACAGGCTACATTGCAGAGCCGCATACAGCGATTGCTTATCAAGGTCTTGTTGAAAATAGAGCGCCTGGTGCTGCGGGGATATTTTTAGCAACTGCTCATCCTGCTAAATTTAAAGAAAGCGTAGAAGAGATTTTAAATATCGAACTTGATATGCCAAAGCCGCTTAGTGATGCACTTGCTAAACCTTGCTTAGCAAGCGATATTAATGCAGATTACGACACGTTACGTACAGAAATACTGGCTAAGTTAGGTTAACTTGATGACCTATATTAAAGCGGCTGAGGCCGCTTTTTTTGTTTTTAAATATGGTTAATAGCGTTGCTATCATTAACTAATTAAATGTGAAAAATAAAAGTCATTTAATTTATTAATGTATTTATAAAAAAATATCATCTTAAAAACCCTGTGAAATAGTTTCAATCCTTGTTTAAATATCCTCAACTTAAGAGCGTAGGCAAAGAGTCGTTTAAAGCGTACAATAAAGCCTCTAAAAAACACCATACACGTTGCCCTAGGAGACCCCAATGTTAGAACGTAGCATGAATATTTCGGATTTTGATCCAGAGTTATTTGACGCGATAAACAAAGAAACTGCTCGCCAAGAAGAGCACATTGAATTAATCGCTTCAGAAAACTACTGTAGCCCACGAGTACTAGAAGCACAGGGTTCACAGCTTACAAACAAATACGCTGAAGGTTACCCAGGCAAACGTTACTATGGCGGTTGTGAGCACGTTGATGTTGTTGAACAACTAGCAATTGACCGTGCTAATGAATTATTTGGTTCTGATTATGCAAACGTGCAGCCACATGCTGGTTCTCAAGCAAATGCAGCTGTTTTCTTAGCATTATTAGAAGCTGGCGATACAGTACTTGGTATGAGCTTAGCTCATGGTGGTCACCTAACGCACGGCTCTCATGTAAGCTTCTCTGGTAAGCTTTACAATGCAATCCAATACGGACTAGATGAAGCAACAGGTGAAATTGACTACGCACAAGTTGAAGCGCTGGCTCTTGAGCACAAACCAAAAATGATTATTGGTGGTTTTTCTGCGTACTCAGGTATTGTAGATTGGGCTAAATTCCGTGAAATTGCAGATAAAGTGGGCGCTTACTTATTTGTTGATATGGCTCACGTGGCAGGCTTAATTGCGGCGGGTGTTTACCCAAGCCCAGTACCTCATGCACACGTTGTAACGACGACAACACATAAAACACTTGCAGGCCCGCGTGGCGGTTTAATTATTTCTGCATGTGGCGACGAAGCAATTTACAAAAAGCTTAATAGCGCTGTATTCCCAGGTGGCCAAGGTGGTCCTTTATGTCACATTATTGCTGCAAAAGCAGTGGCATTTAAAGAAGCATTACAACCAGAGTTTAAAACATACCAAGCTCAAGTAGTTAAAAATGCACAAGCTATGGTTGCTGTAATGCAAGAACGCGGTTACAAAATCGTATCTGACAAAACAGAAAACCACTTATTCTTGCTTGATTTAATCGATAAAGATATCACTGGTAAAGATGCCGATGCAGCGCTTGGTAATGCGAACATTACTGTTAACAAAAACTCTGTACCAAACGATCCTCGCTCACCATTTGTTACCTCTGGTTTGCGTATTGGCTCACCTGCAATTACTCGTCGTGGCTTTAAAGAAGCTGAGTCTAAAGAACTTGCTGGCTGGATTTGTGATGTATTAGACAACATTAACGATGAGTCTGTACAAGCGCAAGTTAAAGAAAAAGTAAAAGCAATTTGTGCAAAATTACCTGTATACGCTTAATTGCATAAGCAGCAGTAATTTAGAGCACAACAAGGGGCCTGTTTACCTTTCGAGGTTTAATTTGCAGTAGTATGTTTGGTTTTTAGGCAAGGCAGAGTCTATGTAGTGTGGTTACTCCACACAAATAGGCGATAACGCAGCATAAATGCCAAACATGCACTGCCCTCGGGTTCGTCCTAGGGGCGATTTACTCTTTGTTGCCTACATGGATGTAGGTAAGGGGCGTGAGCAGGACGCGGAAGCTTTGCTCGGTTTTTACTTAGCCCACTAGGTTACAAACCTCGCGCCGCGATCAAATCACCCCTAGATAGAACAAATTTAATCCTGAAAGGCCAACAGGCCCTATTTTTTTGCTAAGATAAAAGGCCGCTATATAGCGGCTTTTTTTGTTTTAAAACGGAAGTACCGAGTTATGCATTGCCCATTTTGTACCGCAAAAGATACTAAAGTTATTGATTCTCGCCTAGTCGGTGGAGGCCACCAAGTTCGCCGTCGTCGTGAGTGCAACGATTGCCACGAGCGCTTTACTACATTTGAAGGGGCAGAGCTCGTTATGCCTCGAGTTATTAAGCAAGATGGCAGCCGAGAACCATTTAATGAAGATAAGCTACTAAATGGCCTCAATCGTGCCCTTGAGAAGCGCCCCGTAAGTACAGAGCAAGTAGATGAAGTGGTTAATATTATTAAATCTCAATTGCGTGCTACTGGTGAGCGCGAAATCTCAAGCCACTTGGTGGGGGAGTGCATTATGGAAGCGCTTAAAAAGCTTGATAAAGTAGCGTATGTCAGATTTGCTTCTGTGTATCGCTCGTTTGAAGATATACGCGAGTTTGGTGAAGAAATTGCTCGTTTAGGGGAGTAATAATGCAAAGCCAAATAACGTTCACCGAGCAAGACGAAATGTACATGGCACGCGCCATAGAGCTTGCTAAAAAAGGTCGGTTTACAACAACACCAAATCCAAATGTAGGGTGCGTTTTAGTTAAAAACAACCAAATAATTGGTGAAGGTTTTCATCAGCTTGCAGGGCAGGGACACGCTGAGGTTAATGCGCTTGCCGTGGCTGGTGAGAAGGCAAAAGGTGCCACTGCTTATGTCACGCTTGAACCGTGCAGCCATTACGGACGCACTCCCCCGTGCGCTGAAGGGTTAAAAGCTGCAGGTGTAGTAAAAGTTATAGCTGCAATGGTTGATACCAACCCGCAAGTTGCTGGCAAAGGGCTTAAAATACTCAGCGATGCCGGTGTTAAAGTAGCTTATGGTTTGCTAGAGCAACAAGCTCGTGCACTTAATTTAGGCTTTTTTAAGCGGATGGAGCAAGGCTTACCGTATGTAACATGTAAAATGGCCGCAAGTGTTGATGGCAAAACCGCGCTAAAAAATGGTCAAAGTAAGTGGATCACAGGACCAGCCGCTCGCCAAGACGTACAATTACAGCGTGCACAAAGTTGCGCGATTTTAACTGGTGCCGATACGGTAATGGTTGATGATGCAAAACTCAATGTACGTCAAAACGAATTACCACAATCTTTACCTACAGATTTACCGCTTCGTCAACCTGTGCGTGTTATAATTGACTCGCAAAATAGGTTAACACCTGAACTTGCCTTATTTAGTATTGAAAATGACGTAATAATTTTTACAACCAAGGTTGATAAATCAAAGCAGTGGCCGCATTTTGTAAGGCATATAGAAGTAAGTGAGATTAACGCAAAGGTTAATTTAACTGAGGTTTTACAGCAGTTAGCTCAATTACAGCTTAATAATGTATGGCTAGAAGCAGGTGCTACACTTGCTGGTAAAATGTCTGAACTTAATTTAGTTGATGAATTTGTATTTTATTTAGCACCAAAATTAATGGGCAATGATGCAAAAAGTTTAGTGAATTTTCCTGAGTTGACGAGTATGCAAAATACGGTTGATTTAATATTTAATGAGTGTGTACGTATTGGCGACGATTTACGTATAACCGCAGTAAAAAAAACTCATTAAATCCACTTAATAAAAAGAGTAGCGCTATGTTTACTGGAATAATTGAAGCCACAGGCAAAATTGCTTTACTACAAAAAAAACAAGGCGATTTAGCTATTCGCATCCAAAGTGCAGATCTTGATATGAAAGATGTAAAGCTTGGCGATAGCATTGCAACCAATGGTGTATGTTTAACTGTTGTTGATAAACACATAGATGGTTTTAGCGCTGACTTATCTAACGAAACAATTAGTCTTACAGGCTTTGCTAATTATGCTTTAGGGCAAACTGTAAATCTTGAAAAAGCGATGCAGCCAGTATCTCGCTTAGGTGGTCATTTAGTGTCAGGACACGTAGATGGCATAGCAACAATTACTGCTATTACGCCTAATGCCCGCGCAACAGAATACTGGTTGAGCACCGATAAAGCTTTAATGAAATACATTCCTTATAAAGGGTCTGTATGTATTGATGGCATAAGCCTGACAGTAAATGCTGTCGAAGGTAATAGATTTAAACTAACAATAGTACCGCATACTAGCGAGCAAACGACCATTGCTGATTTTAAAGTAGGTACACAGGTTAATTTAGAAGTCGACCAAATTGCACGTTATTTAGAGCGCCTAATTAAAGGCGCGGAGCAACCTACAGGCTCAGATATTTCAATGAGCTTACTAGCCAAAGCTGGTTTTATTAAATAACGATACTGACAACATACATGAGCAAATTTATGAATTTACACAGCGCACAAGAAATCATCGACGATATTAAAGCCGGTAAAATGGTTATTTTAATGGATGACGAAGACAGAGAAAACGAAGGCGATTTAATAATAGCTGCCGAGCATATTAGTGCAGAAGCAATTAACTTTATGGCCACTCATGGCCGTGGTTTAATTTGTTTAACCATGACGCAAGAGCGTTGCGAGCAACTTGATTTACCATTAATGGTTAAAAACAATGGCGCAGCGTTTTCTACTAACTTCACTATGTCGATTGAAGCATCTAAAGGTGTAACAACGGGTATATCTGCAGCAGATAGAGCGCGTACAGTGCAAGCGGCTATTGCAAAGGGTGCTGTACCAAGCGATATAGTACAGCCAGGACATATTTTTCCAATTATGGCACAGCCGGGTGGTGTTTTAACGCGTGCAGGCCATACCGAAGCAGGCTGTGATTTAGCACGTTTAGCTGGGCTTGAAGCATCATCAGTTATTGTTGAAATACTCAATGCTGATGGGACTATGGCTCGCCGCCCAGATTTAGAAATATTTGCTAAAGAGCATGGTATTAAAATTGGCACTATTGCTGATTTAATCGAATACCGTAACTTAAACGAAACCACCATTGAACAAGTTGCTAAGTGTAAACTGCCAACTGAGCACGGTGAGTTTGATTTAGTAACATACAAAGACACCATCGACGGACAATTACATTACGTATTGTTAAAAGGCGAGATTAAAGAGCAGGAGCCAACGCTTGTACGCGTGCATTTACAAAGTACCTTTAACGATATTTTACTCTCTGATAGAAGTGCGGATCGTAGTTGGGGTCTTTCTGACGCGATGGCTTACATAGCTAAAAATGACGGTGCTTTGGTTATTTTAGGTAAGCAAGAAAGCACTGAAGAGCTTGAGGCAACAGTAAAAGCATTTGCCGCAGCTGATGCCGGTGAAAATGTAACACCTCGTAAATTTAAAGGTACATCGCGTACTGTTGGTGTTGGCTCGCAGATACTGGCTGACCTAGGTATTAAACAAATGCGCCTAATGAGCCGCCCTAAAAAGTATCATGCACTTTCGGGCTTTCATTTAGAAGTGGTTGATTACGTTGAGCCGCAATAAGCGGTTTGCTTTAAACTAGTCTATTTTTTTATTTTTATGGTATGATGCGCAGCAATTTTTGCGCAATCGCAACCGCTTGAACATATTTTTAGGGTTATCAAATGAAAATTATTGAAGGTAATAAGTACGCTCCAGGCAAAAAATTCGCTATCGTTATATCACGTTTTAACGACTTTATTGGTAGCAGCCTACTTGAAGGTGCTGTTGATGAGCTAAAACGTACCGGCGGCGTATCTGATGACGACATTACAGTTGTTTATGTTCCTGGTGCAGTTGAACTACCTTTAGCGGCAAAGCGCATTGCAGCAAAAAAAGAGTATGATGCAATCATCGCATTAGGCGTAGTGATCAGAGGTGGTACACCACACTTTGACCTCGTTGCTGGCGAATCAAACAAAGGCCTTGCGAACGTATCGCTTGAGTATGATATCCCGGTTGCATTTGGCGTATTAACTACAGAAAGCATTGAACAAGCAATTGAACGCGCTGGTACCAAAATGGGTAACAAAGGCGGCGAAGCGGCATTAGGCGCGCTTGAAATGGTTAATGTGTTAGATAAAATTTAAGTTTAAGGAATTTTTGTGAAACCAGCAGCAAGACGTAAAGCACGTATCTTAGCACTTCAGGCCGTTTATTCTTGGCAATTAAGTGGCAATTTAATTGCCGATATCGAACAACAAATGTTGATCGAAAACGACGTGACTAAAATTGATGTTGAATACTTTAAAGATTTAGCTACCGGCGTTGCTGTTAACTACAAGCAATTAGACGAAGCTGTATCTCCACATTTAACACGTCCGTTTGATGATTTAGATATGGTTGAGCGTGCAATTTTACGTTTAAGCGCGTATGAGCTTAAATTCCGTGAAGATGTACCTTACAAAGTAGCAATCAATGAAGGCATTGAACTTGCGAAAATATTTGGCGCAGAAGATAGCCATAAATTTGTAAACGGTGTACTTGATAAAGCTGTTAAGCATTTACGCAAGTAATACTAACGTATTTAAAGCGCGCTATTATAATGAGTAGTGCTTTGAACGTTAGTACACGTTAAAAAGGAGAGCCGGCATAGGTCGGCTTTTTTGTGTATGAAGGAATTTGAATTAATAAACCGCTACTTTAAAGGTCGCGGTATCACCCGTCGTGACGTAAATCTTGGTATTGGCGACGATTGCGCTTTAGTAACTGTGCCACAAAACTGCCAACTAGCCGTTACAACCGACACCCTTGTTGCTGGTGTACACTTTTTTGATGATATTTCCCCTCGCGCATTAGGTCACAGAGCACTTGCTGTAAATTTAAGTGATTTAGCGGCTATGGGCGCTGAGCCTACATGGGTGTCAGTTGGGTTAACGTTACCAAGCATTGACCAACAGTGGATTGAAGAATTTACAGAAGGCATGCACGAAATAGCTGAGTACTTTAACGTACAAATTATAGGGGGCGATACTACACAAGGACCGCTTACTATTACTATTTGTGCAAAAGGCACGGTACCCGAAGGCACAGCACTTCGACGTAGCGGCGCAAACGTAGGCGATTGGATTTATGTTACTGGTCCATTAGGTGATGCGGGGCTTGCAATTGAATCTCGCAAGCAAGGCATAAGTATTGAGCCAGAGCATTTAAAGTACTTGAATAAACGCTTTGATTTTCCAACTCCTCGCGTTGCTGCTGGGCAAGTATTGCGTGGTCTTGCCTCATCAGCGATTGATGTGTCTGATGGGTTGTTAGCCGACTTAAGCCATATTCTTGATATGTCTCAAGTTAATGCGTCCGTTAATGTCGAGAGTATTCCAACGTCAGATGCAATGCAGGCGAGCCTTGAATTTAAAGATCAATTACCGTTTATTCTTAATTACGGTGATGATTACGAACTCTTGTTTACAGTACCCGACAGTAATAAAAGTATGCTAGAAATAAAGCTACGCCAATATGGTGTAGATGCGACATGCATCGGGCAAATTAAAAGTGGCGATGGCCAAATAGAACTTTTACACGACGGCGAAAAGTTTGATTTTGAACAACAAGGCTTTGAGCACTTTACCAAGGAGCCGGTTTGACTTCTAAAACCAAATTTAATCTAAAACGCCCACATCAATTATTTGGCTTGGGTTTTGGTACTGGTCTTGCGCCAGTTGCACCAGGTACTTTTGGTACCTTTGCTGCTTTACCATTTATTTTTATGACCATGTATTACCCATTGTGGCTTCAAATTGTGTTTGCAGTTGTGATAAGTGTATTTGGTGTTTGGGCCTGTGGAAAAACCGCTGATGATTTAGGTGTACACGATCACCCGGCAATTGTATGGGATGAAGTGGCAGGCTATTACATTACGATGATTGGAGCTGCATTAAGCTGGCAAACTCTATTAGTTGGTTTTTTATTGTTTCGTTTTTTTGATATAGCCAAACCCGGGCCAATCCGTATGCTAGACAAACGCGTTCATGGTGGTGTTGGTATTATGGCTGATGATATATTAGCGGGTATATTTTCGCTTGTATGTTTGCAAGCATTAATAAAAGCAGGTTTACTACCCTTTTAATTTTTATCTTCAATTTGTTTAACTAGGTGGCAGCAATATGATGCGATTTTTACTGGTTTGTGTACTGATGTTGTGCGCGATGCCAAGTTGGGCCTCAATTACTGATTATGTAGTTAAGCAATGGAATATAAAAGATGGATTGCCCTCGCAATCGCTAAAAAGTGTAGTGCAAGATCAGCAAGGCTATATGTGGCTGGGCACTCAGTTTGGCTTAAGTCGATTTGACGGCACTACATTTACAAACTACAACACGCAAAATAGTCCTTTTTTACCTAGCAATGGTATTAATAAACTCTTAGTTGATGCTAATGGGCTGTTGTGGATTGGAACTAAAAGTGGTTTGGTGGTCATTAACCCAGCCACTTTTGCAGCGCAAGAATTTAATATTAAAGGCCCTGTAAGAGACATACTTGAAGACTCCAAAGGCAGTATTTGGATTGCTGCTAATGGCTTATATTATGTTGATAGAGGTCAGGTAGATTTACGCACTCAAATGAATGGGCCTTTGCCTATTGTTAACGCCACTGTAATTACTCAGATAGTTGGCTCTGTAAGTCAAATGGCGCTCTCCCCAGAGGGAATATGGCTAGTTAATGATCGTCATTTATTACGTCTTACTAAGAGCTCCTCTGATTTTTCTAAACTACGCTTAGAGCTTACCGCAAAAATATCGCTACCAGAGCGATTAGCACAAACGATTGTTCACGACCTGTCTTTTTTAAATGGAAACCTATATTTAGCGTCTGAACTCGGTGCTTACTTTTTAGATTTAGATGACGAGCTACGATCATTTCCACTGCCTAATACGAATAACTCTGCCGTTTATAAATTTATGAGCGATACTGATGGTGGCTTGTGGATTTCGACCTATGGGCGATTACTGTTTAGAGATAAAACAGGTGAGTGGCAATGGGTAGAGCCAAGTCAGCTTGACCAAAGTATATGGTTTGCTGACATGTTTAGAGATGACAAAAATAACGTGTGGCTTGCAAGCTTTAGTGAGGGTTTATGGCTTGCTCATGAAGGGCGAGTAGAAAGGCATTCTGCCGTATCGCAAATGACAGAGTCGGTTATGGCTATAAGCCAAGCTCCAGATGGAAAGCTATGGGTGGCCAATAAAAGCGGCATTGGTTATTTTGATTTAGATAAAAGCTTTATTAATTTACTACCAAGTAGCAAGTACGGCCGTGCTTCCGTTCATGACTTACAATTTGACGGAGATCGCTTATATATAGCAACTGGGCGTGGGTTATTTGTTTTTGAAAATAATACTCTTTATACCGTACCTGGGCGAGCACTGCGCGATAACCCAGTGTTTGCAATTAGTCGCTCAAGTAAAGGCGGCTTTTGGATTGGAACTGGTCGTGGTTTATATCGCTTAAACTATGCTGGCTTAACGCCTTTTGCATACAATGCTTTTTTAGGTAGTAAGTTTATTACCTATGTATTAGATAAAACAAACTTTGGCGTAATTGGTACGAGTAAAGGTGCGTATTATTTTACTGATCGCGGTATCGAAAAAATAGGCGATCAAACCACACTCGAAAGCGCATATGTAACAAGCGTGCTGCATATTGATGGTGTAGGTATTCTAATTGGCTCGCTAAACGATGGCCTTTTTTATAGAAGTACTCAAGGGCAGTGGCGACAGCTTGATGCCGCTAATGGGTTACCCTATGGATCAATATTTAGTTTAGAGTACGACAAAACCTTAAAGCATGTTTGGGTTAGTACTATGAAGGGCGTTTATAGAATGCCTGTAGAACAATTTAAAACAGATATAAAAAGTTTAAAAGTTGAAGAGGTTATTTCGTCTTTTGACCGCCAGCTAGATGGCAAAGCTAACCAGTGTTGTAGTGGCCTTGGCCACGATGCGGTTGCCGATACAGGAAGCTCTATTTGGTATCCTAGTTTGCAAGGCATAGTAGAAATTCCTAAAGATGTAGAGCTGTTTGGGCTGCTTGCAATAAAACCAAAAATAGAAACAATTACTACGCCGCTTCGTAATTTGACGACCGCTGCGCTTGGTAAAAAACCATCGCTTGAAACCGATGAACGTGACATAACCCTTACTTATACTGCAATTGACTACTATGCACCTAATAGCATTGAGTTTAGATATAAGTTAACAGGCCTAGATAGTGATTGGCGTTATGCAAATACTCGCCGTGAAGCTATTTATACAAATTTACCAGCTGGCTCATTTTTATTTCAGTTAGAAGCTAAGCGTCAAGGTGAAGATTGGACTAAAGCGCAAGAAGCTGAGTATGGGTTTACAGTCCCAGAGCGCTTTGACGAAACCATTTACTTTAGATTGCTAATTACCAGCGGTTTTATCTTATTAATTTATCTAGTGTTCTGGGTGTTTAGAGCGCAGGAACGCAGAAAACAAGAAGCACTCGAAGGACTTATTACAGAGCGTACATTAGAGCTTCGCCAAGCTAACGACAAGCTAGGGCAAGTAAACTCACAGCTTAAGTTAGTAAGCCACTCAGATGAGCTCACGGGCCTTCGTAGCCGTCGCTTTTTGTTCGACCAGCTCCCTAAGGATATAGAGCACTTTCAGCGTAATTCACAATCGCTGCAAGCTCAGGGAAAATCGCTGGTATTAGTAATTATTAACTTTGATAACTTTAGCCGTATCAACGATGCTTATGGCCCAATTGCAGGTGACAGTTGCTTACAGCAAATGGCTGCATTATTAAACTCCCGTACTCAGGGGTCTGATTATGTAGCACGTTGGAGTGGAGACGAATTTTTACTATTACTACGTGACTTTAAGTGTAATAAAATAGATGGTTATGCATCTGATTTATGTAAATCTATAGCCAATAACTCGTTTCAATTACCCAATGGTAAAACAACAAGTATTACGGCATCGATCGGCTGGTCATTTTACCCGTTACCCTTATTAGGCGGCCAAGTTATTAGCTGGGAAACCTCTATTAACTTAGCAGATATAGCACTTCATCAAGTTAAAAAACGTGGTGGTGACGGTGTCGCTAATATTACTTTTGATGAGCAACTAGATGCATTCGAATTTGAACAAAACTCTAATGTTGATCAGCAATTGGGTATTCTACAAAGTAACGGCTTGGCAGATATAAAGGTGTGGATGCGATAATGCCCGACCAATGTTATTGGTCAGGCATGGTGAGGTTAACTCTATTTGTTAAGCCATGCTGGTAATATTGCAACCGACTCTGGTGCTGTAAATGCTGTGCTGGCGTCAGCGCTAATATCGCCTCCGGTAATACTTAAAATATTATTAAAGCGCATAACCACGTTATTTGACTTTTCTGCTACGTATAAATCAGTTCCGGTATACATTATATCAACAGGGTTACCGAGTAAGGTATTTGGGCCGCTAATAGTAGTACTTATATTTACTAGGCCTGATGCCGTTGCAACGTTATTTAACACGTATATCTTTCCATCATCAGCAATCGTTGCACTCCCAACATCTGAGAGTATTAACGAGTCACTTAATGAGTCATAGTCGACGCCGTGTATATTACTTGGTGCCTCTACAGCTGCGCCTGCGTTTGCAGGGTTTATAAGTCTATCCTCAACTGCAATGTTAGTACTACCGGACATTAGTTTGCTTTTAACTTCGTCAAATACAGCAACGGTTCCGTTTGTGAGTGCTACAAAAGCTCGGTCAGTATTTGCATCGTAATCAACATCCCAAGGACGGGCATCGTTTGCAAAAGTAAGCGTCATTAACGGACTCGTATCCCCCGTGGTACACGTTGAAAATATAGAAATACTTGGAGTATCTTCATTGTTTTCTGCAACTAAAATCATACCGCTATCAGAGGCTACATCAAGACCTTTGGGTGATATAAGACCCGTATTTGAACCAGTAATAATACTGTCTTGGTTTATATTATAACTTTGCCCATCTCTGTTTATTGCGACTTTATTTGAAATAACAATTCCGCCAATAGAGGTTGTACTATTATCGAATGTTGTATAGCTATTTCCTGCTTTATCAAAGGCTACACTTTCGATTGTTTGACTTGCGTTATAATTGCCAATTTCTGTGTTAAGTTGGGAGCTTAGACGACTAATTTGCCCAGTTGTTTCACCCGCAGTGCTTGGGTTACTGCTTACCGCAACACCTAGAAGTGCCAGGTTAGCGGTATCACTATCAGAAATGTCAGGCATCTCATTTTGCATACCAAGTTTAGTAATTGACTCAGGTTTAATTGTTGAAGTGACTAAATCTGGCGTAATATCGCCGCTTTCGCCTGTGAATATATTGCTAAACACAAGAACGGCATCATTTGATTTTTCGGCTACACGTAAGTCACTGCCTTCAAGGCTTATATCTACTGGATTACCAAGCATTGTCGCTGGACCTGCAATACTACGTGCAACGCTTACTAAGCCTTCTGCAGTTGAAGCATTATTAATTACAAACAGCGAACCATCGGTTGCGTCTGTGGCACTGCCAACATCAGACAAAACAAGTTTATTAGTATTTGAGTCATAAACAATACCATGAATATTTACAGAGATTTGCGTGCCATCATTATTACTAGGGGTAATAGTGCGACTAGGCATTGCAGCAAATTCACCACCAACAAAGTTATCGTAAACGGCTACATCGCCATTTGTAAGTGCTACGTAAAGACGGTCGTTAGATTCATCATAATCAACATCCCACGGTGCAGCTTCTGTAATGGTTGTTCCTAGAGGAGTTGCATCTCCAGCAGCTGTAGCGCCAAAAGTCGTTACTTGCATAGCACCAAAGTCAGCAATAAAAATAAGGCCACTCTTTTGTGATACAGCTATTCCTTTAGGGTTTACCAGTGTTGTGTTAGTACCTGTTATTTCACGATCTGTATTGGAGGTAAATTCTGCACCGTCAGCCCGATTTGCAAGCTGACAAATGGTTTTTATACTGGCACTTTCGCTTGCTTGTAATAAATTACCAAGGCTATCAAATGCAACACCTTCGTTAGCAGTTGTATTAAAGGTTTTTAGTTTAGAGGCATTTTGGTTAATTAAATCAATGGTGCCAGTATTACTCTCGCCATTGTTTGCTAACACAAATGTTGCTGATGCAAAACCTGGGCTGCCATTTGTACCGTCGGTCCCGTTTAGTCCATCGGTGCCTGCAATACCATCTACGCCGTTCTCACCGTCGTCTGAGCTACAGCCTGTAATGCCGATTAATACTGCAAGTGTTAAAGCTGAAAAACTAAGCGTATGTTTAAGCGTATTTTTTTGTGCAGAATGAGTTATTAAATTAGCTTTATTCATCATTTTTACCTTTTAAATATTCCATTAAATTTAGGTAAATAACGCGCTTGCTTATATTGCATAGACTAAGCGGCACCGATTATTTACATGTTAACCTCATATCGATAACGGCTTAAAAGTAAAACTGGATGCAAAAGAGTTAATATTAAAAATAAAAAAGGAGCCTTAAGGCTCCTTTTTAATAAATTTAGTAAATAGATTAAGCGATAAACGATTTAATTGAGCTTAAAATACCTTGCTCACCTAAGCCCATTTCGTCATGCATTTGCGCTTGTGTACCGTGCTTAATAAATTCATCAGGGATACCTAAATTGAGTACGTGAATACGGGCTTTAATACTTGCCAGATATTCATTAACTGCAGATCCTGCACCACCACTAATAGCATTATCCTCTAGGGTAACTATTACATCATGGCTTTGAGCAAGCTCATCTAAAAGTGTTGTATCAAGCGGTTTAATAAAACGCATGTTAACAAGCGTTGCGTTTAATTCATTCGCTGCAAGCTGGGCGTTTTCGAGTAATGTGCCAAACGACAAAATAGCAATTTTAGCACCTTGTTTAACTGTACTTGCTTTACCTACTTCGATAAGTTGCATATCGCTTTGAATATCTGCAGTACCGGCACTTCCGCGAGGGTAGCGTACAGCTACAGGGCAATTAGCTTTGTAACCTGTGTACAACATTTGACGGCATTCATTAGTATCGCTAGGTGCCATAATAACCATATTAGGTATACAGCGCATAAAGCTTAAGTCATAAGCACCTTGGTGAGTTTCACCGTCAGCACCAACGATGCCTGCACGGTCAATGGCAAATAGTACCGGCAAGTTTTGTAGGGCTACATCGTGAATGAGTTGATCGTATGCACGTTGTAAAAAGCTTGAGTAAATAGCAACTACAGGCTTTAAACCCTCACAGGCTAAACCTGCGGCAAGAGTTACAGCGTGTTGCTCAGCTATAGCTACGTCAAAATATTGCTCAGGGTGTTCTTTTGAAAAGCGCACCATGCCTGAACCTTCGCGCATGGCTGGTGTTATTGCCATCAGCTTGCTGTCTTGCTCGGCCATATCGCACAGCCAATCACCAAATACTTTTGAAAACGTAGCGGCGCCGGGTTTAGACTTAGGTAAGCTTGAAGTGCTCGGGTCGAATTTTGGTACACCATGATAGCCAATAGGATCGGCTTCTGCTGGCTTATAGCCCTTACCTTTTTGCGTTTTTATATGTAAAAGCTGTGGGCCTTTTAAATTACGCATATTACGAAGCGTATCGACGAGCATGTTTACATCGTGCCCATCAATAGGACCAATGTAATTTAGGCCTAACTCTTCAAAAAAGGTACCAGGTATAACCATACCTTTAAGGTGCTCTTCCATTCTGCTGGCAAGCTCTTTTACTGGCGGCACGCCAGAGAGTAACTTTTTACTGCCTTCACGAATATTAGTATAAAAACTACCTGACAAAATACGTGCAAAGTGATTTGTTAATGCGCCAACATTTTCAGAAATCGACATTTCGTTATCATTTAAAATAATAAGCATGTCTGATTTTACGTCACCTAAATGATTCATCGCTTCAAAGGCCATGCCTGCAGTAATAGCACCATCGCCAATAACTGCAACGGTTTTACGTCCAACGCCTTCTTTTTTTGCAGCTATAGACATACCTAATGCTGCTGAAATAGATGTGCTTGAATGCCCTACGCTAAAAGTATCGTATTCGCTTTCATCTCTAAACGGGAAAGGGTGCAAGCCGTCTTTTTGACGAATAGTGTGCATTAAATCACGACGACCAGTTAATATTTTATGTGGGTAGGCTTGGTGTCCAACATCCCATACAACACGATCTTCTGGTGTGTTATATACATAATGTAGTGCAACTGTTAGCTCAACTGTTCCTAAACCAGACGCTAAATGACCGCTACTTTGCGATACTGAGTTGAGTAAGTAATCGCGCAGCTCGTTGCTAAAAGCAGGAAGTTTATCTTGCGCTAAATCACGCAGCTGTGCTGGTTCGTCAACCAAATTAAGTAATGGATACTTGCTACTATCAAGTGTCATGGTTTTATATATATCCTTCGCTAACATTAATTAAAACAAAGCGTTTATGAGTAATTAATGTTGAGTAATAATGTCAGTGCTAATTGCAATACGCTAAAGCGGTTATTAATGGTCACGCTCAATAAGGTAATTTGCTAGCGACGCAAGATGTGTTGTGTCAGCATCTATTTTTGCAAGCGCTTCGTGGGCTTGCTGTATTAAACTTTGCGCCTTTTCTTTAGCGCCTAGCATACCTAATAACGCCGGATATGTCGCTTTATTCGCGGCGATATCTGACCCTTGAGGCTTACCTAAAATAACAGTGTCGCCCTCAACATCTAAAATATCGTCGTGCACTTGAAAGGCCAGCCCTATAGCATACCCAAAAATGCTTAAGTTTTCTAAAGTTTGTTTATCGGCATTTTCGCTACACAATGCACCAAGTGTAATAGCACAGTTAATGAGTGCACCGGTTTTTAGTTTATGTATACGTTCAAGTTCTTGAACGGTAACTGCTTTATTTGTTGCTGCAATATCTAAAGATTGACCACCAACCATACCTTCAAGGCCTGAAGCTTTGGCAAGTTGGGCGATTATTTTTACTTGTGTTTGTGAAGAGCATGCAAATTGGTGGTTTGCAATTAACTCAAAGGCGAGAGTTTGTAATGCGTCACCTGCTAAAATAGCATGCGCTTCACCAAACTCTATATGGCAAGTAGGGCGACCACGGCGTAAATCGTCATCATCCATTGCAGGTAAATCATCATGGACGAGCGAGTAGCTATGAATACATTCAATAGCGCCTGCCAATACGTCTAAATCTTGTTTTTTAGCACCTAGCATTTCGCCGGTGGCATACACTAAAAATGGGCGTAGTCTTTTGCCACCATTAAATAATCCATACTCAGTAGCACTTTTTATTGCTTGCTCTGTATCGAGAGGTTGGTCAAAATGCTGTTGTAAAGTAGCTACGACATCTTTTTGAGCACGTTTAATATAATCTTTAATGCTCACAGCTATTCCATATCGTTATCAAAGTTTGTAAGTGCAGACTTTTCGCTGTTACCCATCAAAATTGATACTTTTTGCTCTGCTTGCTGTAATTTTCCTGATGAGGCACTCGCTAATGCAATTCCGCGTTCAAATTGTTTAAGGGATTGCTCAAGCGATAAATCACCTTGTTCCATATCACTAACAATTGTTGATAATTCTTCTAGTGCTTGTTCGAAACTTAAGTTTTCAGGTTTTTTAGTCGCCATCTTTATTTCAGCTTACATAATAAATTTTGGGGTCAATTTTAGGGGGAATGCTAAACTAGGTCAAAGGATGATATTGGTTTTTTATCTTTACGACATTAAATTATATTTAGTTGCATTAATAGCGCCTTAACAACACTCTTAATAAATAATAAATTAGGCTGCACATATAACTTGATCTAAAATAGTGCTAAAGGCTACTTTTTATGTTTATTTATAAAAATGGCTTAAGCAATTCAGTATGTTGCCGATAAGCAGATAACAATAAAAGTTTATTATAAGGCATTGAACATGAAACCTCTGGAGGAAATGTGGATTTAGCAACCATAATCGGGATCCTAGGCGCAATTGGCTTAATTGTCATGTCTATGTTTATGAGTAGTAGCGGTGAAATGGCTATGTTTGCCGATGCTCCTTCAAGTGTCATTGTATTTGGCGGCTCACTATTTATTGTTTTATCAAATTTCACCATGTCTCAATTTTTAGGCATAGGCAAAGTGGTTGGTAAGGCATTTATGTTTAAAATAGAATCCCCTGAAGAGCTAATAGAAAAAGCAGTAGAACTTGCTGATTCAGCACGTAAAGGTGGTTTTTTAGCCCTTGAAGAAGCTGAAATTCCTAATCCATTTATGCGTAAAGGCGTAGATATGCTTGTTGATGGGCATGATGCTGACGTTGTGCGTGCCACACTTCAAAAAGATATTTCTTTAACCACTACTCGCCACGAAATGGGCGCGGGTTTATTTAAGTCACTTGCTGATATAGCGCCTGCTATGGGCATGATTGGTACACTTATTGGCTTGGTTGCTATGTTATCTAACATGGACGACCCTAAAGCAATTGGACCCGCAATGGCTGTAGCACTATTAACTACTTTATATGGTGCGTTTTTAGCAAACGTTGTAGCAATTCCAATTCAGGTAAAACTCGAACTACGTAAAGACGAAGAAGCAATGAACCAACGTTTAATTTTGGATGCAATTTTAGGTATCCAAGATGGTCAAAACCCAAAAGTAATTGAAGGTATTTTGAAAAACTACTTAGCTGAATCTAAACGTAAAGTAGATACCGAGGAGTAACCATGTCTGATCAAGAGTGCAAATGCCCACCACCAGGCTTACCTGCTTGGATGGGAACGTTTGCCGATTTAATGTCATTATTAATGTGCTTCTTTGTACTCTTGCTTGCGTTTTCAGAAATGGATGTACTTAAATTTAAACAAATAGCAGGCTCGATGAAGTTTGCATTTGGTGTGCAAAATAAAATAGAAGTAAAAGATATCCCCAAAGGCACGTCTGTTATTGCCATGGAATTTACCCCAGGTAAACCAGAGCCAACCCCCATAGAAACCATTCAACAACAAACTGTAGAAATGACCCAGCAAATGCTTGAGTTTCAAGCAGGTGATGAAAGCTCAGCCGGTGGTAGGCAAGAGCAGCGAGGAGATAAACGCGGAGGGGAGTCGCGTAGCACTTCGCAAGAACAATCGTCAGAGCAAGCAACTTCAGCGGCCGATCAAGAGCAAACAAATGAGTTAGTTAAAAAAATAGCGCAACAACTCGAAAAGCAAATTATAGATGGTGCAATAGAGCTTGAATCTTTAGGGCAGCAAATTATTATTCGTATTCGTGAAAATGGCTCATTTCCCTCAGGGAGTGCATTTTTACAACCTAAGTTTAAACCTATCATTCAAGATATTGGTGTGCTGTTAAAAGATGTACCTGGCGAAATTACTGTTTCGGGACATACCGACGATTTTCAGGTTTCAAATGAGTTATATATTAATAATTGGGACTTATCGTCAAAGCGTGCTGTAGCAGTCGCAAGCGAGCTGCAAACAGTGCAAGGGTTTGATAAAAACCGGATGATGGTAGTAGGGCGTGCCGATACTCGCCCACTTGTTCCAAACGATTCAAATGAAGATCGCCGAAGAAACCGTCGAGTAGAAATATCAATCTTGCAAGGTAAGGCTAAAGAGTCTGATCCTATTGATGTGCGATAAGTTATTGCTTTGTGTTATATCTCATTATATTTGCTTTAATTTAAGGTACTTAATTACCTAAGTATCTTGGCAATTTCATCATTTTAGCTTACAGTACATTTCCTTAACATATGTAATGGAGTGCCTGTGAAAATAATCAATAAATATTGCGACATGCCGGGTAATGGTGATGGTACTGATGACGATACAAAAACAAAATAGGGCAGAGTATTTTGCCTGAATGGTTTTTGTATATTGTTAGTATTTTAAGTAAAAGCTGGGTTTTAATGCTAAGCCCGGCTATTTTTATATTTTTTGTATTTAAAGATCGCCTAGCCTTTCGATTTGTACTACTTACCGCAGCTTTTTTCCTCCTTGGTAACCTAACTGCTTCAAGCCTAAGAGCGTTTGATGACATTTATATTTATCGTTATTTAGTTTGGGCGCTCACAGATATTATTTGGATGGCACTCATAGCCTATTGGGGGATAAAGGATAAAGTTTATTTATGGCAATGTGTTATTGGGCAACTAGTTGTTATTGGCGCACCTATATTACAGCTATTCCGATTAGTTGATCGCCACTTGTGGGATTTAGCTTACAGTACCGTTATTTATCAAACCCTAATGCCATTTATCAATATTGCCACGGTGGTTGTATGCTATTTACCTTTAATTATCCTTTTCACTAAGCAAGGCAGTGTAAGGTCAAAAAGAGAAAACTCCTCACCTTTAAAATAGTTGTGCTAAACTACTGTTTATATAAACAGTGAGTGAGCGACTCCCATGAAACTCTACATTGCAGAAAAACCATCACTAGGCAGAGCAATTGCTGATGCCTTACCAAAACCACATAAAAAACACGATGGGTATATAGAAGTAGCTAATGGTGATTGTGTCTCGTGGTGTATAGGGCACTTACTTGAGCAAGCAGAGCCTGATGACTACGATGAGCGCTTCAAAAAATGGCAATTTGAACACCTTCCTATTGTGCCTGAGCAGTGGCAGCTAAAGGCTAAAACGAAAACTCGCAAGCAATTAACTATTTTAAAAAAGCTAATTAAACAAGCATCAGTGTTAGTTCATGCTGGTGATCCCGACCGCGAGGGTCAACTTTTGGTGGATGAGGTAATAGAGCAAGCCAAAATAAGCAAAACTAAAAAGCAAAGTATTCAGCGTTTACTAATAAGCGATTTAAACTTAGCAGCAGTTAAAAAAGCACTTAGTAGTATGCGCTCTAATCGCGAATTTATTCCACTTAGTGTGTCTGCACTTGCACGTTCACGAGCGGATTGGCTTTTTGGTATGAACCTTACTCGGGCCTATACTTTAGCGGGGCAAAAAGCTGGTTTTGGTAATGTGCTATCAGTTGGGCGCGTTCAAACTCCTATTTTAGGCTTAGTGGTTAACCGCGATAACGAAATAGCTAATTTTGTATCAAAACCATTTTATGAAGTGTTGGCGCATTTAGTTACTCCAAAGCAGCAGTTATTTACAGCTAAGTGGGTGCCGAGTAAAGCTTGCGAGCCTCATCAAGATGAAGAAGGGCGGGTATTAAATAAAGCACTCGCCGAAAATGTAGCTTCGCGTATAACTAATCAAAAAGGAGAGGTAACAGCACTTGAACAAAAACAAAAAAAACAAACTGCACCTTTGCCTTATAATTTATCTTCACTTCAAATAGATGCTGCAAAGGCATTTGGTATGGCTGCTCAGCAGGTGCTTGATATTTGCCAAACACTTTATGAGCGCCATAAATTAATTACTTACCCTCGTTCAGATAATCGTTATTTACCTAAAGAACATCATTTAGATGCGCCTTCAATTTTAAAAGCAATTGCAGCTAATGGCGGACAAAACACTGAGTTTGTGAATGGGGCTGATGCTAAAAAACGCAGTAAATGCTTTAACGATTCAAAAGTTGCTGCGCACCATGCAATTGTGCCCACAGCAAAGCAGCTAAAAACTGCAAACTTAGCTTCTGAAGAAACTAAAGTGTATCAGCTTATATGTAGGCATTATTTGATTCAGTTTTACCCAGACTACATTTACAACGAAACTAAAACTGAGATAACAATTGCTGGTGGTTTATTTAAAGCAAATGCCAAGCAAGACGTAAGTTTGGGTTTTAAGGTGTTAATGGGTAAAGGCGAGCTAAAAGATGAAGCAACATTACCTCATTTAGCTAAAGGGATGGCGCTTAATTGCACTAAAGGTGAGGTTGTTGAAAAGCATACTACACCTCCATCACATTTTACTGATGCAACATTGTTGGCTGCGATGACGGGCATTAGCCGTTACGTTAAAGATCCACAAATTAAAAAAATATTAAAAGAGACCGATGGTTTAGGTACCGAGGCTACACGCGCAGGTATTATTGAACTGTTATTTAGACGTCGCTTTTTAAAGCGTGAAGGTAAGGCAATTAAAGCAACCGAAACCGGTTTGGCGCTTATTAGTGTTTTACCACAAGGCCTAGCAAGTCCCGACTTAACGGCTAAGTGGGAGTCGAGCTTAGGGGATATAGCGCAACAAGCAATGAGTTATCAGCAGTTTTTACAGCCATTACTTGCAGAGCTTGAAAGCTTTGTACAGCAGGCAGCTAATTGCGATAACCAAGTATTTTCAAAACTACCTAAAACATCTCCTAAAAAACGCTTTGCTAAGCAAGGCAAAAAAGCGCCTTATAAAAAATCAAATTACAAAAAGAGCTCAGCGACTACTTAATAGCCGAGCTCTTGAGTACTGCTTGTTAATTATTAAATAAAGCAACTGCAGCGTTACTCATCGCTTTTATACCTGTAGGTAGCGCCACTTTATAATCAGGTGCAAACTTACTTGAATGTAATGAAGGGAGTGTTTCGTTATTTTTCATCGCTTTTGCATATTGTTGTTGGTTAACTCCGCCTAACCAAAATAAAGTAATAGGGATGTTTTCATCTGTTCTGCCGTATAATCCAAAGTCTTCACCAGCCATAACCGCTTTTGTTTCAAGCACATTAGTTGCGCCAATTGCATCAGCAATAGCACTTCTAACTACATTGGTTTGCTCCGGGTTATTGTAAGTAGATGGTATGGACTCATCTTCATGGACATAAACAACAGGGTAGAGTGACTCTTCAAGTCCAGCGCTTTGAGCAATACCCGCTGTAATACGTTTTATTGCCGCTATTTGAGCTGTACGAACGTCAGGATTGTAACTTCTTAAAGTAAGTTGTAGTTTTACTTCATCTGAAATTACATTATGTTTTGAACCACCATGAATAGAGCCCACAGTAATAACTGAAGGTTCAAGTGGAGAAAGCTCACGACTCGTAATTGTTTGAAGTGCTAATACAGTGCGTGCAGCAATAACAACAGGATCAACGGTAGTATGCGGGTAAGCGCCATGGCCGCCTTTACCTTTTATAGTAATATCTACTGAATCAACACTTGCCATAGTATACTCATTTTTCATTGATACTTTACCTGCAGGCACACTGGCACTTACATGTAATGCAATGACGTGGTCGGGTTTCGCGTATTTACTAAATAAACCTTCATTTAGCATTGCTTTTGCACCACCGCCTACTTCTTCTGCAGGTTGAGCAACCATCATTAACGTGCCTTGCCATTTATTTTTATGGGCAATAAGTTGCTCAGCTGTACCAATAAATGAGCTCATATGTATATCGTGACCACAGCCATGCATAACACCTACATTAGCGCCGTGCTCATCTATAACTTTTACTTTAGACGCATACGCTTTACCAGTTTGCTCAACAATAGGTAAGCCATCTGTATCAGTGCGGATCATAATAGTAGGCCCGCTACCATTTTTATATATTCCAACCACACCAAAGCCACCTACGTTATCGGTTACATCAAAACCAAGCTTAGATAACTGAGAAGCTATTTTTTTTCCTGTTTCTTCTTCATGGTAAGAAAGCTCAGGAGATTGATGTAAATCGAGGTAAAACTTTTCTATGGCAGGCATCGTTTTTGATAAGTTCAAATCAAGTGGTTGCGCGTTTAGTATTGGACTTGCTAATAAAAGTGCTGCACTTAAATAGGTAAATTTCATAGTTTCCCTCGTTGTTTAATATCTATACCAAGTGATTTATAGGTATATGACTTGTAATTATTATGTTCACCACCATATAAAAACCTAAATAAATGAATATGGCAATAAATTCAATGAGCAACATAGTTAGTATTAACGCACAAAACCTACAGCAAGTACTTGGTGAAACATCACAGCAAAAGCTGGTTTTATTAAACTTCTACTCTCCGCAGAGTCCAGAATGCATTAGCCAATTATCAATACTGGATAAATTAGCGGGCGAATATACTGACTATATTGTAGTAGCAAACCTTGATTGTGATGCAGAGCAAGCATTAGCCTCTCAGTTAGCGCAACAAGTAGGGTTACAAACATTACCTACGCTTGTGCTATTAAAAGACTCTGCACCGGTTGATCTGTTAGCGGGAGCGCAAACCGAAAACCAAATAAGAGAATCACTAGGCAAGCATTTACCAGCTCAGCAAGATTTATTATTAGAGCAGGCTAAGCAAGCTTTATTAAAGTCAGACCTAAATGCTGCATTTAACTACGCAAAACAGGCCTATGAAATTGACAATAAGAATGCTCGCATAAAATTGGTGCTTGCAGATATATGTATTCAAATTCATAAATTAGATGATGCCCAAGCATTGATTGATACAATTGATGCACAAGAGCAAGATGCATACTTTCATAACATAAAGGCAAAATGCGAAGCAGCTATAGAGGCAACTGATTCTCCAGAAATAAAAGAAAAACAATCTCAAGTTGAAAAATACCCAAATGACTTAGAGTTAAAAGAAGAGCTAAGTATTTTACTCAATGAAGCAGGCAGAAAAGAAGAAGCATTAGATGTACTATTTAAAGTGCTGCAAAAAGATTTGAATTTCAATGAAGCAAAACCAAACTTTTTAGCCATTATTGCCTCTTTACCTGATGGCGATGCACTTGCAGCAAAGTATCGTCGTAAGTTATATAGTATTTTATACTAGATTTTAATAACTGTTACTGTTGAGAAGCACCTATATAAGGTGCTTTTTTCATTTTTAAGGATTTAATTAAAAGCTTTAGCATGGGTTTACTATGTATAACCAAGAGTTATCAACAGGGTTTTGTGGGTAACTTGTGCTTATCGTGTGCGCTTGCTTGGGGCTTAATTTTAATTACTATTTTATGTAAATAACGCTTGCGTAAGAATTGAATCTCCCTATAATGCGACCCCACTGAGACGGGAAACGCCGACGCATAGCAAGGCAGCAGCGGCTCAGAGAGTTAAGTAAAACTTCGGTTTTAAATCTTCTAAAAAGAAAGTTTAAAACAAAGTGTTGACTCAAAAAATAAAGGGTGTATTATTCGCATCCCTTGAGGCGCTAAAGCGACTCAAAACGTTCTTTAACAATATAAAGCAATCATCTGTGTGGGCACTCGTACAGGTTGAGTTCTAACAGCCAAACTACTTAGGTAGT
>NZ_JAGJEJ010000025.1:0-44331 GCF_018101025.1 Pseudoalteromonas sp. MMG006 | reverse complement strand
TACTTAAAAATACAAAAGCCACCTAATCGGTGGCTTTTTAAAGTAAGCTTATCAAATCAATTAGATTTTAGTTAACCAACCATGTTTGTCTTCGCTTTTACCCCATTGAATATCGTTCAATGCTTGGCGTAAACGAGCTGTAGTTGGGCCTGGCTCGCCAGTACCTACTTTGTATTCTTTATCGTTATGAATGAACGTACCCACAGCAGTAAGTACCGCAGCAGTGCCCGAAAGCGCAGCCTCAGTGCCTGGTTTAGCTGCTCGCTCTAGTAGCTCAGTAACGCTAAAGTTACGCTCGCTCACCGTCATACCTAAATCTTTGGCTATGGTTAAAATACTATTACGCGTTACACCATGTAAAAACGTGCTATCAAGCGCTTTAGTAATAATTTCGTTGCCATCAATTAAAATAAAGTTAGCTGCGCCGGTTTCTTGTACGTCGCCACCTGGGCAAAATAAAATTTGATCTGCTTGATACTTTTCACGTGCAGCACTAATTGGGGCTAACGCACTGGCGTAGTTACCACCACTTTTAACCATACCCATATGAGGTGCGCAGCGCATGCCGTCTTCTTCAAGTAACACTCTTAGTGCAGTTGCACCGCCTGCAAAGTAATCGCCTACTGGCGATAGTAGCGTGTACAAAATTGAGCTCATAGAAGGTGCTGCCGCTTTACCAATTGCAGCCTCAGTGCCTATGTGGGTTGGGCGAATATACATAGAGCCCGGTGGTAATGGCGTTTCGTCTGCGTATTCGCGCACTATATCTAAAATCATGTTTTTTAACATATCGCCATCAAAACTAGGTAAGCTCAACAAAGCCGAGCTTTGCTGCATACGGGCAATATTTGCATCCATTCTAAAAATATAAACAGAACCATCTTCACGACGAAAGGCCTTTAAGCCCTCAAAACATGTGCTTGAATAATGAAGAACGTGCGCACCAGCATGAAGTTCAAGTTTATCGGAAGGGACAATTGAGCTTTCGCTCCATTGGTTATCAGAAAAACGAGCTTGAATCATCTGCGGCATAAACACGGTACCAAATGCGGCCATTTTAATCTCTCTTGTGTGGTCTATTTTTCTCCATTGTATGACATTCACACATCATTTAACCATAGCTAAAGTAAGGCTTTTTTAATTAACCAAAAGAATTTTTTGCAAGTGCTGTTTATAAATTAAACACATTACTAACCGCATACAAAAAAGCCGATTAATATACACTTATTAATCGGCTCCTTAATGGCACATTATTTATTTGAACGAGTATCTAATAATACGTTTTAATACCGAGCTATACTGCTTAAAAAAGCCACCTGTATGGTAATCAATACCATGCTTTTGCATAACAGCTTGTACCTGTGGTGCCACTTCTTGATAGCGCGACGATGGCATATCAGGAAATAAATGATGCTCAATTTGACAGCTCAAATGCCCCGTTAAAACATGAAACCAATGCGACCCTTTAATATTAGACGAGCCCAACACTTGGCGATAATACCACTGCCCTTGGGTTTCGTTTATACAGTCTTCTTCTTTAAAGGTTTCGGTCTCTTCGGTAAAGTGGCCACAAAATATTATGGTTGATGTCCATAAATTACGAATTAAGTTTGCCACTAAATTCCCCGCTAACACCCATAAAAATAAAGGCCCTGCAAGTAATGGGAATACCGCATAATCTTTAATTAACTGACGAGCGCCCTTACTAAAAAAACGTTGTTTTAAAGTCGCGTGCGATACACCCCCTTCGCGGTTTTCTTTCTTTTTACCAATAAACACGCGTTCAGCTGCCAGTTCGTGATACGACACCCCCCACTGAAACAGCACACTTAAATTAATATACGTAAAAAACTGCCATACATTTTTAAAGCGCCACTTAAAGTCATCACTTAAACGTAAAAGCCCATAACCAAAGTCCCTGTCTTTGCCAATAATATTAGTATACGTATGATGCTCAAAGTTATGTACGCGGTGCCAGCTTTGCCCGTCACAGGCTATATCCCACTCATAATGTTGTGAGTTAAGCTGTTTGTCGTTCATCCAATCGTATTGGCCGTGCATAACGTTATGGCCAATTTCCATATTGTCTAAAATTTTAGCAAGCGCTAATAACAGTACACCAGCAACCCACAGTAATGGCTGAATAAAACCAAGCATAAGTAAAATTCGCCCGCTCCATTCACACACTCGCTGTTTGCGTACAACAGAGCGAATGTAATCAGCATCCTGTTGCCCTACTTTGCCAAGCGTATCCATTTTTATAGCATCTAAATCGCTTGCAAGCTGATCAAAGTTTATATTTTTCATAATTGTAACTCCAAGTCGCTAACAGGTTGGCTTACACAAAGTTGAATTAATTGCTCGCCGTTATCACTCAGTTCACCTGTTTTTAAATTGCGCACCACGCCTGATTTTTTAATACATTGGCATTGATGGCAAATACCAATACCGCAGCCACGTTTGACCGGTAATTGTTTTACTTCAAACTGAGGCAATAAGGCATTATTGGCGCTTACTACATAGGCGCTGCTATTAACCTGCACATTAAATTGGCTGTCGTCGTTTAACGTTGGCAGTGCTAAACCAAATGCCTCTTGGTAGTAATTTAAATCGTGCTTTATAGCAAAATCACTCACCGTTTTCATAAAGCCCGCTGGCCCACAACAGTATATATCTGGATTTTCCCATACATTAATGTTGCGAGTAATATCGCCTGACTGTTCACGCGTTAACAGTAAAAAAGAAAAATGTGAAAACTTGCCAGCAAGTTTACTTAGCTCATCGACACATTGATGCTCTGTGGCTTTAGCAAAATATATTAACGACACTTTTTGCGACGTAGTATTTAAATGCTCACTAAGCATGGCAAGCATTGGGGTTATACCTGAGCCACCAGCAATAAAAGTTGCTGCTTTTTGCGTGTTTTTGTAAATAAACTCACCACTAGGCGCCGAAATATTACACCACTCACCAACTCGTAGAGCACTGCTTAAAAGGCGTGTAAAGCGCCCTTGCTCATTAGTTTTAATTAATAAACGCACCAATCCCGTTGTTTTAAATTGCTCGGGGCTTGAGGCAACCGTAAATACCCGCGTGAGTAACCGGCCATTAATTTCTACGGTTAAACTAATATGTTGCCCAGCAGTATGTGCCTTCCAATGTTTACTTGGTTTAAGTAATACACTTAAAAAACTGCCATTAAATTCATTTATTTCAGCAACCTGCGCTCTAATTAAATTAGCGCGCCATGCTGGTTTAAAAGCTTGCATGATAGGTTCTATGTAACCGGCAAAACTTTGATGGTGTAAAAACCATTTAGAAAATTGGTTTAATACCTGAGTCATCATCATGGATAAATCTCTACTTAAACTAAATTACTTTGACCGTACACGTGTACGCTCAAACTTCAGCGCACAAGTGTACGCTCAAAAATATTAATTTCAACTGTATTAGAGTAAATATTCAACTTTTTTCTAGTGATACACTTCTAGTCTATTTTTAATTAATTAAAATATAAGCGTACATTTATCATTCAACTCAAGGCTTAACAAAATTGTTTATCCCATGTTAATGTATTAAAGAACGGACTAATTTTTGGAAGCATAATGATAAATTTAGCGTTACATAATACATTTACTAAGCTAGTAATTGCGGGTTTTGCTGCCTCTGCCCTCACAATGTCAGCATCAGCTAAAGCAATAGATTACAAAAGCCTAGACTCACTTTCTTTAAACACTAAAGCAGTGACAATCGCAGAAAATGTAATCATACCTTGGGCTATTGAACCTTTAGCCAATGGTGATTTATTAATATCTGAGCGCAGTGGTGCATTATTTTTATTACCTAAAAATACCACCACATTAACTAAGGTTTCTGGGCTACCTATAATAGACGCAAATGGCCAAGGTGGATTGCTTGATTTAGCACTACATACCGACAGTAATCAAAATCAGTGGTTGTACTTTAGTTACTCAAGCAGTCAGGGCACAGGAAGTGGAAGTAACACCGCTATTATGCGCGCCAAGCTAAGTGATGATCATACGCAGTTATCTGATCAGCAATTACTATACAAAGGCGAACACAACAGTACTAAAGGCCAGCACTACGGCAGTCGTATTGTGTTTGATGACGAAGGTTATGTTTATTTTTCAATTGGCGATCGCGGTGCGCGTACTATAAACCCACAAGATCTAACCCGCGATGGCGGTAAAATTTATCGCTTACACGAAGATGGTCGTATCCCAAGTGATAATCCGTTTGTTAAACAAAAAAATGCAAAGCATGCAGTTTGGTCCTACGGGCACCGTAATCCACAGGGCATGTGGTTTGATAAACAAAATAATATTTTATGGTCTCACGAACACGGCCCTCGTGGCGGCGATGAGCTTAATATAATAAAAAAAGGCGCTAACTACGGATGGCCTGTTGTAAGTTATGGCGTTAATTACAGCGGCACCAAGTTTACAGACCTTAAAGAAAAAGACGGCATGCAATCACCTGTATTACACTGGACTCCTTCTATTGCCCCATCCGATATGTTGTATGTAACGAGTAACAAATACCCAAAGCTGAAAGGTAAGCTATTACTCGCATCTATGAAATTTTCTTTTATTAGCGCACTGGAACTCTCAAAGGGTAAAGTTGCTAAGCAATATAAAATACTCGATGGAATTGGCAGAGTACGCAGCCTAGCTCAAGGCAGCGATGGTTTTATTTATTTAGGTATTGATGGGCAAGGTATTAAACGCCTAGAGCCACAAACTTAAATTCCTTAAACATAAGCCTCTTAAACATCAAAGTATAATAAATACAGCGTTTGCCTTATTTAATAAGGTAAACGCCTTGCCACTAAAAGAACTATTTATCTCTTTGTAGCGTAGGATAGACTCATAACTGCTATTTATTAAAGAGAGTCACCATGTTTTCAATATTCAAATCAGACCCAACAAAAAAACTCCGCAAAGAGTACGACGCAAAATTAGAGCAAGGCATGCAAGCACAGCGCAAAGGCGATATTAAAAGTTACTCCATGCTAAGCGCAGAAGCCGAAAAAATCTGGAGTGAAATAGAAACTCTAGAGGCTAAAAAATCCAAATAATACCAATCGTGTTAAGTTATTAGACATTTATAGCAACGGATAAATAAAGTGATAACAAGGCATAAATTTCGATATGTAGTTGTTCTACATGAAAAATTTATAACGCCGTTAACGCTTTATTTAGCACGTTAGAAAGGCTAAATATTTAAGTCGATTGGTATAAACATCATGTCTGCCCTGTTTAAAATGAAGGAAGACGCGTTTAGTAAATAATCTATAACCTCCTTTTTACAGCTTCCAAACCCTAAACCACCTTTTATAATACGCCTACACAAATAAGTGTACTTAAAGCGGTTACTTGCATTATCGCCACCGTTTTTTAGTGAATATTAAATGATTTAAAATCGAGTTTGGTTTTCATTTTAAATATTTAATTGCTGCATTTATGTACCGCGCTGGCGTTTTTCCTTCTAAGTCAGAAAATGAGGATGCTTTCCTCTTTTCTGCATATTATTAAAAGAACAGCCCGACTTAAAGTTTAATACTCGCAATGTGTTACAGGATTTGTTATTAATATTAAAAAATAATTAAGAGGACATACTTTGCTCACAAAAAGAGGAAAGTGTCCTCTAATAAAGTTGTTATATCGCTGTAAACATCGCCTGTCGCCCCACTGTCGTGTGAATTTCGTAACCGACAATCGATTAAAACATGGATAGTTTCCTCTCACATTGGTAAGGAGCCCAAATGATAGTCAAACGTCTTAGAGAAAAACGAAACTGGTCACAAGAACAACTTGCCACGTTAAGCGGCTTGAGTACTAGAACTATTCAACGAATTGAAAGTGGAAACAAGGCCAGTATAGAATCTCTTAAAGCCCTTGCCTCTGTGTTTGAAATTGACATTTCTAAACTTAAAGAGGAAATTATCGTGATAGACAAAACATCTAAAGAATGGAACAAAGAGCCGTTATGGGTCAGGTTTTCGTTTTGGGGAGTAAAAGCAAGAAAGCAAATTATTATATTAGAAATGATGACGGTGCTCTTGGGCCTATTAACTTGGTTCATAAAACCCGACGTTATCGCAACGCCGGCATTCTTTCTTCTAGCTTATATCTTTTCCAACATGAAGCATTATATTGATACGAAGAAATATTGGTGAGTAGCGATATAACAACTCAATAAACGCTCTCACTTCGTTCGCTGGGACGCATACACGCGGGGCGGCTTCGCCATTATGCCCCACGTGCCTGCGCCCGTTATTGAAAAGTTAGCAGTCAGGAGAAATATTTGAAACTTGCGCTCTTCGATTTTGATGGAACAATAACGACAAGGGATACTTATACAAAATTTGTAATCTCGAACGCGAGTATTTTTAGGATTATTTTAGGAGGTTTCCTCCTTTCCCCTTTAATACTTCTTAATAAGCTAAAATTACTGCCATCCCCTTTATTAAGACCCGTAATTACAAAATTAGCATTTAAAGGAACTAAGGTTGATGACATAAATCAGAGAGCACAAGCAATTAACAACAATTAACAAGACACCCATCTAAAATTTTGCACTTTTCGAAGTTAGAGGCTAGCCTTTATTTAGTGCAAAAAAAAGCAGGGGGTCACATGGCAATTGCAAGAAAGCGTCAAGTAAGTTTGGTTGATACAAAATATTATCACTGTATTTCGCGTTGCGTGCGCCGCGCATTTTTATGTGGTGAAGACCACTTTACAGGTCAATCTTACGAGCACCGCAGAGGCTGGGTTGAAGATAAACTGCTTGAGCTAGCTAAGGTATTTTGTATTGATGTATGTGCTTATGCCGTTATGAGTAACCACACTCATTTAGTGCTGTATGTTGATGATAAAAAAGTGAATCGATTAAATGATAAAGCGATTATTATCCGCTGGCATAAACTCTGTAAAGGCACTGTACTTACGCAAAAATACATACAGAGTGAAAAGCTAAGTAAAGCTGAGCTTATCTTTTTCAATCAAACGGTAAAGGAATATCGAGAGCGCCTATCAAGTATTAGCTGGTTTATGCGATTATTAAATGAAGACATTGCGCGCAGAGCAAATAAAGAAGATAACTGCACTGGCAGGTTTTGGGAGGGACGCTTTACGTCTCAAGCATTATTAGATGAAGCAGCACTTGCCGCTTGTATGGCGTATGTCGATTTAAACCCAATTAGAGCTAAAATGGCTAACACGCCTGAGGAATCAGACCACACCAGCGTTAAACAACGACTAACATACGCAAAAAAAGTCAAACAACCAAAACAACTCCTTCGCTTTGCAGGCATGCCACGTCAGATAATGCCAAAAGGACTCCCGTTTGAGCTTAAATCGTACCTTGAACTTGTTGAATTAACAGGGCGTTGTATACGAGAGGATAAACGCGGTTATATTAAAAGTACACACTTACCCTTACTCGAAAGAGTTAATATTTCCCCCGAAAACTGGTTAAAGCTTACAACCCAATTTACGCGCGTATTTCATGGCGCAGTTGGCAGGCCAGCCTCACAAGCAAGTTATTGTGAAAACTTAAAGCGAAAGCGGCGAGCGAATATCAGTAACTGCGAAAAGCTATTGGCATAAAATTTAAACTACTCAGTAATAAATCACAACTGCATCATGCAGTTATTACGATGCGTGTCATTTAGGTTTAAGCCTGGTAATGAATTATTTTATGGATGAAAAGCAAGTAACCGAGTAGTAAAAGATAAATTCTTAACCTAAAAAGTGAATCTAGCCTAGATTGACTTTATTTTTTCGGAGTGGCTGTCTAGTTTAATCTTTCCGTCTAGTTTAATCTTTCCTGTTTTAAAAGTAGGAAGATGCGTTTAGTAAATAATCTATAACCTCCTTTTTACAGCTTCCAAACCCTAAACCACCTTTTATAATACGCCTACACAAATAAGTGTACTTAAAGCGGTTACTTGCATTATCGCCACCGTTTTTTAGTGACTATTAAATGATTTAAAATCGGATTTGGTTTTCATTTTAAATATTTAATTGCTGTATTTATGTACCGCGCTGGCGTTTTTCCTCCTAAGTCAGAAAATGAGGACGTTTTCCTCTTTTTTGCATATTATTAAAAGAACAGCCCGACTTAAAGTTTAATACTCGCAATGTGTTACAGGATTTGTTATTAATATTAAAAATAATTAAGAGGACATACTTTGCTCATAAAAAGAGGAAAGTGTCCTCTGATAAAGTTGTTATATTTCTAAGGAACTCTCGTGATTAATCATATTAAACGTAAGCGTAAAAGAATGGCGAAAGTTCAGCGACGTTCATATTCTCCTAAGTTACAAAATACTAGAAGTACTATTTATAAACACCTAATTGCTGATAGTTACTCGGATAAAATTTTATCCCATCTTGATGCTGGTTTTGAGAAAGATCTATTTTTAGCAACCCTAAGAAATTTGTCAGACCATGGGAACCCTGTTCGGTTTAATAATTTTGCTTATTGTATGAGGGAGATTATTGGGATAATACTTGCCAAGTATTCAAGTGATGAAGATATTAAGAAATGTAGCTGGTACATTAAACCCTCGGATACCGAAGTTACAAGATTACAACGTGTTATTTATGCTGTCTGCGGAGGAATGGATGTAGAGTACGTAAGAAGCACGATCTTAGAAATAGAAGAAGACGAAGATGATGTTTTAAGTGAGACATTGTCTGGTTTTAGCAAAAAGTTTAATCAATTGAGTAAATTCACTCATGTTAGGTCATCTAAAAACTTCAATATAAGTGATGATAAATGTGAAGAGCTTTCTAAAGCTGTTTTAAAATTGACGAGCGATATTCTTTCTTTAATCGATGATTGTCGTAAAGAAATTCAATGGAAAATTGATGAGCAAGTAAGTGATACAGTCATCGATATATCAGTACAATCTACAATGGATGGGTTAGATATATTATCCACTCACGGAATGGTTAATTATATCGATTTGGACGAGTATTCTGTCAGTGGCATAACTAGTCAATCAATTGAAATAGTTGGAAGTGGAACTGCTTATTGTATTTTAGAATGGGGTTCTAGATCTGATATGAGAAATGGTGATGGGGCGTCAATTGAAACTGATTTTCCTTACAATTTCACTGCACATGTATCACTAACTAATTTGGATGATGTTCACATACCAGAAAACCATATGGATATTGATAATAGCTCATGGTATGAATAGAAATATAACAAGCAATTTAACTGGAATAAAAACGGCGGGCATCGCTCCGCGATTATAGCCCACCAATTTTATCCAGTTAATGTGGGCGTTAGGGCTCAAACCCGCGAAACTTTCTGAACAGGAAATAAACGATGAAGGACTGGTTTAAAAACAGGCTTAACGGATTGAATGGCTATCTTGATCAAAAGTACCCTGATTTTGAAGCCATTTTCACTGAGTCCGATGGAGACAAAAAAAGCCTAAGTCTCAATAAGGTATTATTTAAAGTACTTTCGTTCGCAGTGTTAAGTGCTGGTTTGTTGTTAATAATTAACTTGGCATTGATAACGTTCACTGATCGAGGTGGAGTGTTTGGTGATTTTTTAGGTGGAGTCCTAAATCCGATACTAACTTTCTTTACGCTGTTCGGTCTAATAGCCACTATTGTGATTCAGCGACAAGAACTCCGTTTGGCCCGCCATGAATACGAAAAGACTGCTGATGCTCTTAGCACACAAGCTATCGAAACGACTTTTTTCAATATTCTGGATCTGCACCATAAAATTGTAGATAACCTAAAGGTTGATCTAGAAGAATTAAGTTATAAGAGTAAGGGTGAAAGTTTATCCTCTAAAAAAACTAAAGTTGAAGGACGAGCTGTCTTTGAGGAAATTTTGACCTTCTTATCTGTAGAGGCAAAAACACCAGATGATGCTTTGGACCGCTATAAAAACCTTCAGAAACATCACAATCACATACTAGGTCACTATTTCAGGAACCTATATCAAGCCCTTAAAATTATTGATGGTTACGAAGAAAATAAATTGACCTACGAAGAAAAGAGAAAGTACTCAAGCATACTTAGAGCACAACTTTCTACGAAAGAACTAGCGTTATTATTTGTTAATTGTCTAGAGAGTGTGTCAGATTCAGGGCAATTTAAAAACCTTCTGGTGGAGTTTCAAATGTTAGAGCACCTGCCAATACAAAAGCGCAAGGATGGCTATTCATTAGCTGGATCTAAAGTAGCAATAGCTAGTGAAGACATGCTTTTGCAGTACAAAGAAAAGAAGGAGGTAGGCGTTAATCTGAAGAAGTACTATGGTGGGGCTTTCGGCACTAACGGCGGCGTGCCCTATAATCTCAGCCCTAACAAATCAATGCAGCCGACCGCTGACGCTTCGGCTGATTGAGGCGTTATGTTTCAAAAGGAGTCCAGTGGATATCGAACATTTAAAACTAGCACAGAAAGTCATTGAGCTTTCTGGTGGAAAAGATGCACTGAATGCAGAAATGGATCGTAAGCTCTCGCTAATAAACGAAAAATGGAATCAAGATGTAGATGCTATAGGAAGAATTTTAAGGTCACACCTTTTTGTTGAACACTTTCTAACTGAGTATCTTATTGCCCTAAATCCAAATCTTGGTGATTTAAAGGGTACGCGTTTAACCTTTTCACAAAAATTATCACTTGTGGAAAATCATTCTAACGAAACCAAAGAATTGGCGAGTGGCATTAGAAGGTTAAACACAATACGTAATCAATTGGCACATCGATTGGAAGCCAAAGTAACTGACCAAGATAAAGAGTCGCTGTTATCACTTCATTCATTTCGTTATCTCCGAGAAGCGTTAGCAAAGCCTGATGTTCCAAGTTCTGATAACTTAGTAGTTTTAGAGGACTTTGCTAAACATGTAGGTTCTCGTTTGGCATCATTAGCAGATCCAGAAGACTTATCAGCAAGAATATCTCAAGCTATGTGCGAATTGGCAGTTGAAACATAACAAGAAATTAAACAAGGACAAAAACAGTTGGTTTTTGCTCCTTCGTCGCTTATTTTAACCAACTATTTTTTGCCTGTTAATTAGGCGTTAGGTTTTCAAGATGGAATTAGAGCAAGTCAACGGTTATCTTTCCAAACTCGAAGGTCCTGCTGACATAGAAAATATATCAGTAGAGAAGTCCGATGTTACGGGATCATTGTTAATAAAATTTAATGGTGATACTGGAACCAAAGATGATGGTGAAATAGAACTAGAGTTTTATGGTGTTGATTCATTGTGTCTTTCATTTCGCCTATTAGCTCCTGCAAAACTAGAACAATCGAATGAACTAGCGGCAAATGTATTAGATTCTAATTATCTTGAAAACGAGCTCAATTTCTACCAACTTACTGATGATGTAGGTGCTAAATGGTGGATTTGCGCTAAAGGGTTCAAGGCAAGGTTATTGCCTGTCTATTACGGGTAAAGAAAACCTAACAAGAACATTAAACGGAATTTGCTCTTCCCCCCATTTATTAGGTATCACGATTATTTTTACCATACACATTCTCAGGGTTTATTTGCATTAGCAATGCGGGGTTGTCTATTGGCTTAAATCCGTATTGTGCATAAAGCCCATGCGCATCAGAAGTGGCTAATAAAAAACGCCTGAGACTTTGCAGCTCAGGGTGCTCAACTATCGTTTTAACCAGTAACTTACTCAGCCCATTACCTTGTAAGTGCGGTGAAATAAAAACATCGGCTAAATAGGCAAAGGTTGCTTTATCGGTCACTACGCGGGCAAAACCCACTTGTTCGTTATGAGCGCTGTAAACACCAAAGCACATTGAGTTATCAATCGCTTTTTGCATCACGCTTTTAGGTATTCCTTTGGCCCAATAGCTATTAGCAATAAAGCTATAAATAACGCTAAAGTTAAGTTTGCTTTTGTCAGTGCTAATCGTGAAATTGTGGGTATTTACAGCCATAATCTATAGCCTTTTAGTAATAAAATTTGAATCAGTAATCTTTAACATTTTTTAGCTGTTTATCGTGTACTTTTGAAAGCAGCAATAATGAGCAAATAGCGCCAAGTAACGCAATTCCCATATCAGATTGAGTATCCCATACGTACCCTTGCGTACCTAAAAATGCTTCTGCGTTTTCACCGCTTAATACTGCAACCCACCACTCTATTAGTTCGTAAAAAGCACTAAATGCTAAACATATCGATACAACAAACACATTTAGCCAGCCTTTACCATTTACTACGTTTTTACGTAGTAATATTTCACGCGCTAATAATGCAGGCACAAACCCTTGAAAAAAGTGCCCTACTTTGTCGTAGTTATTGCGCTCACTGCCAAGTAAGTTATCAAACCAAGGAACTTCGGCGTAGGTGTAATGCCCGCCAACCATTAGCACAATACAATGCGCTAGTATAAAGCCATATAAAATGGGGGTGAGTTTAAAGTGCTTATAGCTGCTTGCCATAAGCACTAAACCAATGATTGCGGGGATAACTTCTAGCAGCCAAGTAAACTGATCTTTTGGGTTAATTCCGGACCAAATCAATACAATAAAAAACAGGCCAAGCCATAAATACTTCATTTAGAATCCTTGTCTAAACTGATCAAATTTACAGCATTTTATATCTCTAAATCGTCCGGTGCTACCTATAGTTTGTTTTAGCGGTTAATCGATTAAATAAGCGAGGAAAAAACCGTTTAATGGTCGGTGCCCAGCCGCTTAAGCCTTTGCCAACAATCACTTCGTCTTTTTTATTATCAATTGCATGGAGCATTTTTTTAGCGGCTACGCTTACATCCATACCATTTTCTATTGAGTGCTCTGGCTTGTTTTGCGCTATTCCTTGCTCGTTTAACGAATTATGTGCAATGGCTGTTTTAATAGAGCCGGGGCAAATAGTTAAGCAATGAATGTTATGCTCAGCAAGCTCTGCACGCAGGCAATCCATAAAACCCACTACCGCATATTTAGAGCCTGAATAGCCCGTTCTAAATTTAGAGCCTACTTTACCCGCAACACTACTAATAGAGACGATTGAACCGCTTTGCCTTGCTACCATACTAGGTGCTACCGCCTTGGTAAGTGCAATGAGGCCAAAGTAGTTAACCTCCATCAACTGGCGGTAAACAGTAAAGTCGTTTTCTAAAAATAAGCTGCGCTGCGACACCCCGCCGTTATTAATTAAAATATCGATAGGAGGTAATGTGTCGAGTAAATCAGTAACCTGAGCCAAAACTGCCTCAGGCGCTGACAAATCAAGAGGCACAATACTGTGCCCATCACCGTGTAAACTTTGCTTTAGTTCGTTAAGTTTATCAACGCTTCTAGCAGATAAAATAACGTTGGCACCCAGTGCTGCAAACTGTATTGCGAGCTCCTTGCCAATTCCTGATGATGCGCCGGTGATCCACACGGTTTTATTATTATAATGCATAAGCACCTGTCATTAATTTTTATTAGTTAAGCCTTTGTAGGACCTGCTATGTTGTTAACTTCATTTTCTAAGGTTTTATAAAAACCCATTAAAAATAACAGCTCAGCAGTTACATATAACGGGCCAATTATTAAACCGATTAAATCATCTACAAACGCCGGTTTTTTACCTTCATAATAATGGCCAATAAACTGCAGCACCCAACCAAACACAAACACGCCCACACCAATACTTAACCAAGGCCAAAAAGCCATAGCGGCAATGGGCTGCGCTGCAACTAGCAGTAGCGTAAATAGTACGCCCATAATAAACCCAAGCGAAAAGCTCAGCATAAAATAATAAACAACAGAGGCGAGTACAAACAGCTGTGCGCCATCAATCACTGCACTACCAAGCGGAATTTGAATGCGTGCCAATAAACACAGCGCTGCAAATACAATAAGCGGAATACCAAAAAAGTGAGTGAGCACATTACGTTTAGAGCGATGGTACGAACCATAGGTACCTAGTTGTTGTTGAAGGGTTTTCATTGTTTTGCCTTTATTTTTATATATAAAACTTACTTTAGCAAAAGTAAGTACAACAACAATGTCAGGTATCCGACATTTTGTAAATTAAACAAATGCAGAAATTATTTTACCCGGCTCATGCTCACCTTTCATATCCGTTTGCTCGCGCCCTTTTTGATACTCTTGCTCAAGCATTTGTTGTAGCTCCTCAATTTTATCAGCAATTGCGCTAGGGTCTGCGCCTTCACTTTGCTGCTCTTTAATAAGCTCTTCTATTGTCGCTTTTAGCTCGTCTATTTTGTTTTTGTTTACACCTAAGCGCTTATAAACCAGCGCTTCTTGGGCACTTTCTAAAAAAGTTGGTTCTTTAGGAGCTGAGGTAATGCCTTTAATATCTTTTGTTTTTTCGTTCGGGAGGGCATTAGTTGCCGCAACTTCGCTTAGTCCTACCGCTTTATTTACTGCAGGGGAGTTATAGTTACTATATTGATTTTTAAAGGTTATTGTAGTCATTAGCTCAAATCCATTGTTGCGTTACATTATCTGTAGCAATTTTGGTTCCAACTAAATAAAAAAGTCTCTATTTAAGCTTGTGTAGCACGCGCCTGTAACTTTTGTTTATCTAAAACAGTTATGCGCTGATAGCCTAAACTTATTGCTTTAAGGCTGACTAGGTGCTGCAAAATTTGATTAATAGTTTGACGTGTTAGGTAGGTCATATCAGCAAGTTGCTGCTGAGATAAAACAAGTGGTGTTAAGTGCTCTGCATGTTCACTTAACATTAAAAGTCGGTTACATACTTTTTGTTCAGCGCTTAACAGGGCATGATCTTCCATGGAGGTAAACATGACTCTCAGTTTTTGCGCTAGTAATAACCCAAAATCTTGCCAATATTTGGGTTGCTCATTTAAAAGTTGTCCAATGCAGCGCTGTGGTACAAAAAATAACGTTACATTAGTTTGTGCGTGTACGTCGTGAGTCCGTAAGCCGCCATCAAATAACGTTAATTCACCAAACCAAAGTGACGAATCGATAAAGCTAAGCACAGCTTCTTTACCCTCACTACTTACGCCACTCACTCTAACTACACCAGAGAGTAAAGCATACAGCCCATCGTGCTGATCGCCGCGTAAAAACAAAGACTGCTGAGCATTAAGCGACAGTGTTTTACCTTGCGTGAGTAAAAAACTTTTTAAATAAGGGCTACGGTTTTTAAACCATTCGCCTTGTTCAATTATACGTTGTTGCTCGGGGCTCATCATTTATTGCATTTGCTGATTAAAAGGTTGTAGTTCTTTAACTAGGTTTTTTGGTAATTGTAAGTCTGTGGCCACTATAAAATCGTTATAGGGTTCGTTCCCAGAAAATAGCTCCGCTATTAGTGCCTGGTCCTTAAATACATTAACCGATACCCCACTCCCCATACCGCCAGAGTTTATAATGTAATAATGGTACGGCCCATTATTAAAAAACAAAATACTTTCTCCAACTCGACCAACTTGACGATAATAGCTACCAAAAGGAGCATCTATACTCGCCTTTTTTTCAAGTCCTATGTCGTCAATTCGCCCAAAGCGATAACTCAGTGCAGAGCCATCTTTGGCAAGACATACAGAAAGTACATTTTCGGTAGGCTCTAAAGTGTACGCTTTATCTTTGCTAGGATTACGCATTACTTTTTGCATTTTAGCGTTTATGTAAGCCGTTTCGTTAGTTTTGCAATGAGTGGCAAGTAAGCCTAAAACAATTGCTGGCTCGTTCACTTTTGCAGCTGGGATTTTTGATTGTGAGTTGTTTGAAGAAGGTTTTATTATATGGTCAAGTTGTGCTTTGTTATGCGAAGAGGTTTGGTTATCGCAACCAAACAAAAATATAAGCACAAAAGAGTAAAAACTCGCTAAAAAAGATATGCGCATAAGAAAGTCCATGTAAAAAATCAGTCTTTAACATAGCGATAAAATAAAGTGCTCGCAATACCCTAATTCATATAACCACTATAAATCTATAAGTAGACCATCTTCTGCAAAAATTACTTTACTTTTTAATGCTTTATTTAACGATTTATTAAAACGTTGCTGATTTTTTAATGATCGATTCTTAAAATGCGAAGTTACAGTAATACGGGGCTCAACTATTTATAAATGGCTTTACTCGCTTACCTAAAAAACGAAGCTACTTAGCTGTTAGCTTTTCATGTGGGCTTAAAAAAAACATCTTTTTCCAACCTTGGCTTTGCGTTGTAAAAAGCCACGGCATAGGCAAAAGCGATAATATAGAATAATGCACATGGGGCTGTTTTCCTGCAGCGTTACCGGTATCACCCAATGAGCCAATTTGACTGTTTATGCTAACTACATCCCCTGCACTTACATTGTAGTCATTTAAATGTGCAAAATAATGCACGCGCCATTTAGGTCCAAGTACCGCAACTACCTTACCACCTCGATTTAACTCACCTGCAAATATTACAATACCGTTTGTTGAGGCAACAACGGGCGTGTTTTTAGTGCCAAAAATATCAATGCCTTTATGCACACCCGACTTACCCCACGGCTCATACCAAAACGTGCTGTGGTTCCAATCTTTGCCTGTAGCGCCTTTTACTGGAATCATAATTTTTTCAGGTATTAATAAACCGACTATTAATAAAATAATGATTGCGGCCAAAACCCACTTAAGTACTTTCAAAGCTTTATCCTTAATATTAATAGTCGTTAATTTAAATTATTAACCATAATACATGAACGCATTGTGAGTCGTATTTACGGTGCATTGTTTGAGTGAAATACCCGACTAACATGCACTAGACTTATCAACTTTAAAACAGGTTTTATAAGCAATTGCGCACTGCCAGCTATAAATAACCATGTTCCACTTTCTACTAATGAGTCATTTAAAAAGAAAAAACTACCAATTAAAAACCACACTGCAATCAAAAAATCGTTAAATGCTCCCAGCGCTTCATAACGACGTTGGATGGTAATATGCTCTTGCCCTAAGTCTAAATTAAGCTGATTTCTGCTATCCATCAATACTGCTCACTTTTTTTACTGTGTAATTAAAAAACTATTTTTACAAAAATATAGGCTTATCTGCACAATACAATAGCAAATTGCACATAATAAAAAACGCTGTCTGAAATATCAGGCAGCGTTTTGATTTGTATAGGCTGTATAATCTAAGGCTAAGCATAACTTTTAAATTTAATAAATCGTTTATTTTTTCTCTTTTTCTAAACGCTTTTTAAGACTTAAAGCGGCATCAGCAGCGAGTAAACGCATAAATTCAGAACCGTTGCTTTGCTCGCCTTGCCCTGTACCACCAATAACAATTTCAGGTACTAGGCGGCTATTGCCTAAACTTGTAAATAAAGCAGTTTGAATTTTAACTTCAGCTTTTAATGTTTCGTCAAAAACGTATTTAGGATCAAGCGCTGCCGACTTAGCACGTAAACGTGCCTCAGCTAACACATCCATACCAAGTGCTTCTAAACGTTGTTGCTTTAATATCTCTTCTTGCTCTTTTGCAAGCTCCGCTTTTACAGCCACTCGTTGCTGCGCTGAAATAATCGCATTTGCTTTAATACGCTCAGCATCAATTTGCTCTTTAATTTTTAGCTTTTCAGATTCAGCTCGTTGCTTAGCAATGGCTTGCTCACCTAGTGCAACCTCTGTACGCGCTTGTTGCTCTGCTTTTTTAAGGTTTTGACGCGCAAGCGCTTCATCTGCTGCCGCTTGTTTTTGCGCCTCTAGGCGAGCGTTTACTTTACTTTCGTAGTCAATATCAATAATGCTCGCATCAACGACTGTAATACCGTATGCGCCCAAAATAGGTGCGTTACGCAGTGCATTGCCTTCGCTGTCTTTTTTAATATTAATAGTAACGCGTTGCTGTTTACTCAAATTACTTAAATCGTCAGTTTTATCACGCTCACCAGTACTAATAATTTGCTCAGTCACAAAAATACCGTTTGTTAGCTGATCAGAAAAATCTTGGCTTAATTGGCCATTACCACCTGAGTAATGTTGCTCTACCGACATCATACGTGCAGACGCTTTAACATTTTCAGTTGTAGCACGCATTAGTAGATTAGAAATTAGGGTTTCTTGCGAGCCAAATTCTTCGTGTATTTTAAGTAAACCACGTAATGCGCCAGACTCACTAGCTGGCACATTGCCCGGTAATCTAAAACGCGATACACCACGGGCACCACCGGTTGTTGTATCTAAAAAGCGAATAGGAATTAACGGTACAATCGCGCTTGCTGTTGCACTACTATCACCAGTAAAGTTAATAGAAATTACTTTTTTATAGGCCGAGGTAGTACCAAATGCTTTTAAATAAGGGCCAGCCTGATTTATCACCGTTAAATTACCAGTAAATGCTGATTGGTGTACTAATCGCTCATCTGCTTCGTTCCACGATATAACCTGCGATGTAAGCGTGGCAATAACCGCTAATACAACAACAATTGACGACACCACAATGACATTACGGCGGCCAAAACGGCTCATAAACGACTCATTTTTTTCTGCTGGGATTGCTTTTTCGTTATCCATTGTTACTACTCTCCATGTTTAATTTTTTCTTAACAAAGTAAATAATTTCTTGCTCGCTTAAATGCGCACAAAAACTACCTGAGCGATGCAATTCAATAAATGTTGCAAGGATCTCTTCTTTGCCTTTAATTGTTTTATGCTCGTCTGCTTGGGCTTGGTTTTTATCAGTAAGTTGAGTAATAAGATCATCCACAATGGTATCTTTATCAAATAACACATTGTATTCTTTTGTTTTTCTTACTCGGCTTGTGCGTACATTGCTATAAATGACATAAATAGCTAAACACAAAATAATAACCAATGTACTCAACCCAACAATATAAAAAATCATAATTCCTACTTATATTTAGTTGAATAATCACCTTAATCACAAGTGTAAATTTTTTCACAAATGTTAATGCGTGATTTTACAGAATAACCGTCTAAAAAACAGGTAAAAAATAAAACATTAGCCAATCGCTAAATACTAAATCTATCTAAATAAGAGTCTAGGTATGAAGTTTTTTGCAAGCGAGGGTCCGCAAACAATGATGAACTTTTATATCGTGCACAAAAAAGCCCCTGCAGGTTACACCTTACAGGGGCTTTTTTGAAACTTGCGCTAGCTAAAACTTATTATAAAGAAAGCTCTTCTTTAGCGCGAGTTAAGTTATGCGTTACCATTGAATTGTCAGAAACCTGTACTGCTTCGTATAAATCGGCAAGTGCTGCTGTATCGTTATGCGCTTTTAATCGTGCAACACCACGGTTGCTTAACGCGTAAGATGTAAGCTGGCGTACTTTAAATTTAGGGCCTTCAGCATCTTTTAAAAGTGCGATAGCTTTTGTACAAATTTCTTCAGCTTGAGCGTAATTTTTAGATTTAACGTTAAGTGCGCAGCTATTGAATGACTCTTCAAGTGGCAATGGCGCAGTAGCGGTTTTGATAACCATTAGTTTGTAGTCACTTGAATCAGCCATTACAGCTGCTGAGCAAGTTAGTAATGAGCCAAGAGCGATGGTTTTTAAAAGTGTACGTTTCATGGTTTGTCTTTCCTAATTAAGTTAGTCGTACTTGTTGCCGACAACTGAACTTTAGAGTATTAGCTCAACAGCGACAAACGAGAAAAACAAACGTAATAAGTGAATAAAATTAACCTATAGACTTTAGTCTAATACGTGAGCTGATTTGTTATAAAATCGAGTAACAATTAGCCCTTATTAGCAACTGATTTCTAAACAAAATTTAAGTAATGCCAGTAAAACACGCTATTTTTTGCAACATGAGCTGTATAAATAAAATACAGCTTATTTATTTAAGTTTACTTACGAATACTTTTAGCAACTTTGCCAACACTTAAACCCTGGATCAAAATAGAAAACACCACCACAGCATAAGTTAAGGTAAGTAAAATATTTCGCTCTGCTCCATCTGGAAGTTGCAAAACAAGCGCCACCGAAATACCGCCGCGTAAACCTCCCCACGTTAATACCTTCCACGCACCAGAGGGCAACGCTAATTGCTTATTAAAAGTGGTGGTTGTTATACCCACAACAATTAAGCGTGCTAATAAAGCAATTAATATGGTTAACACAGCAGCGACTAATAAATTGCCCGAATAGGCAATCATTACAACTTCAAGCCCAATTAAAACAAATAAAATGGCATTTAAAATTTCGTCAATCAGCTCCCAAAATAAATCAACGTAATGACGAGTTTTATCACTCATGGCTAAATTACGGCCATGGTTACCTACCATTAATCCCATCATAACCATCGCAAGTGGGCCTGATAGGTGCCAATGGCTTGCCAGCGCATAACCACCAATAACACCTGCAAGCGTAAGTAATACCTCTTCTTGATAGCTGTCTATGCTTTTAAGTAAGTAATATAAAATGCCGCCAAGTGTTAATCCAAAAATAATTCCACCACCCGCTTCAACAGCCAAAGTATGGGCTACAGAATAGGTTGTAGGAATATCACCACTAGATAAAATACCCAGTAATAAAACAAATACCACCACCCCTATTCCGTCATTAAATAACGACTCACCCGCTATCACAGTTTCGATACTTTTAGGCGCCCCCGCTGAGCGTAAAATACCCATAACAGCTATCGGATCGGTTGGCGAAATTAACGCGCCAAATAATAAACACCAAATAAACGATAAATCAAAGCCAAGTAATGGCAGTAATAAATAAAGCGCACCAGCAATAATAACGGTAGATACAAGCGTACCCACACATGCCAAAATACCAATCGGTAATTTATAACGCCTTAAATCGCTTACATTTACATGCAGCGCCCCGGCAAATAGCAACATAGAAAGCATGCCATCAAGTAAAACCTCCGTAAAATTCAGCTGATCGAGTAAGCTCACCTCATAATCTATCAGATCATCAAACCCTAAAAAGCCCAAAAATATCGCGGTAATAGAAACCAGCATAGAAATAGCCATCACACCAATTGTGGTTGGCAAACCAATAAACCGATGATTCACATAGGTAAGTAAGGCAGTAATCGATAAAAATATCGCGCTAATTTCAAATATAGTTAAGCTACTCGTGGGTTCCATTTTTATTAATCCGTATAACATTAGTTTACTGTTTTGTTAGGCCGCATACGCTTGTTGTAAAAACGCAAAAAAGCCATGTTAGGAGCTAACCTAACATGGCTTTTTTGTACCGTCGCTTAATTAAAATGTTTTATAAAACACTTTATGAGCAATCTTTTATAAAGAAAGCTCTTCTTTAGCGCGAGTTAAATTGTGCGATACCATCGTGCTATTAGACATTTGGTTAGCTTCGTATAAGTCGGCTATTGCTGCGGTTTCGTTATTCGATTTTAAACGCGCTACACCACGATTGCTTAAAGCGTAAGAAGTAAGCTGGCGTACTTTAAATTTAGGGCCATCAGCATTTTTTAAAAGTGCGATTGCTTTTGTACAAATTTCTTCAGCTTGAGCGTAATTTTTAGACTTAACATTAAGTGCACAGCTATTAAATGATTGCTCAAGTGGCTGTGGCGCCGTTGCAGTTTTGATAACCATTAATTTGTAATCACTTTGATCAGCCATTGCAGCAGCTGAACAAGTAAGTAGTGAGCTAAGAGCGATAGTTTTGATAAAGGTTTTCATGGTCATAATCCTGTTGGTTAAGTCGTGCTTGTTGCCGACAATTGAACTTTAGAGAATTACCATAAAAACGACAAACGATTAAAACAAACCTAATGAGTGAATAAATCTAATCTATAGACTTTAGTCTAATGCCAAACTACTAATTTACGGGAATTGGTATTTAAACAATTAGTAACCAAATCCACACCTTATTGAGTACGTTCAAGCAACTTAACTAATTGGGCTATAACCATTTCTGGCTCATCATTTTGCGGGTAGTGATAGCTCTTATTTGTTACAACTATTTCACCTTGAGGAAATGCATTAGCCCATTTGGAGTGTAAGTCGCCCCACATTTCACGCGCTTTGTCGGTAAAAAATAATACAGATGGCTTTTTGTACTTTTTAACTGAGGCAATTACTGTCACGGGTATGTCAGCAATTTTGGATAATCAGGTAGCGGGCGTTTTGCCCAAAATCTAAATACTGATTCGGCATTACATTTACCATATCGTCGAGCTTTATTGCTGCAATTTCTTTTTCAGCGCGTGGCAAATCAATCGCGCATAATATCTACATCGTGCTCTTATATGCAAAAATCGATTTAATATAGCTAAAAATTTAGCCTCAAATCAACGCGCCAACACCTTACAAAAAATAAACAACTATATAACATTGAGGCTTGTTTTTATACAGGTACGTAGCTATGAAATTTTTAACTTCAACAACTATTTCTTTATTGTTCGCATTGCCATTTTTGGCATCTGCTGCTGGTGATAAAAAAGTAAAATGTGAAACAACAACAAATCAATTAGAATACTATTACGGATTAGCAAGTTGTAGTACATTTGATGGTCATTTTTTGAGTGAATATGTTTCTAAAAGTTATAGCCAATGGTATACAATAATTCAGGACAAATATGATAATGGTTCATGGAAAAACTACCGTTGTAGTAGTAACTTGCCTAATTCTGCATACGAAACAATATCAGATGAATCCTGTCAATATACTCCAAAAGCAAGTATCAACCGACATTATGTAGAAGAAAGTTACGATAGCAGAACAGATACCACATACTATGCTGCGGGGGTTATTGTTGCTCAATTTACGTTTAGCGATAGAGATGGCGAGGTTCAAAAAGTAGAGAAATGGGTAAATGGATAAAGTACAACCAAAAGTCATGTTGATATTACATCAGCCTCTGAAGTTAAATTAAAAGTAACTGATAACGATGGCAATGTAACAGAAACATCAACTACAGTTTACCCGCCAATAATGCAAACATGCTCTCGCGGAGGACAGCTCATATTATGTGAGGGTAATTTTTAATTATTGTCTTTAACGTTTCCTCTGGTCATTACTGATACGTAAAGCCTGAGCTTGAGTCAGGCTTTACGTTATTTTAATATTTTCCAGTATGGTTTAAAAAAATTGTACCCACTGTTCATAAATCATCACTGGTTTTGTGGTTCTACTCATTATTTTCTACCTTCGTCAATATAGTTTATCCTATCTTATAAACCAGCAATATTCTGTATAATCTAATTTATCTAGCACATTCATTATATAACCACTCTAACATAGGCATAATTCAATCTCGTACGATAAATCCAAAAAAACAAATAACACAAAAAAGCTCGTATTAGGCGCTAACCTAATATAGGCTTTTTTACTCTCGCTATCTATATCATGCTTTTAATAAGCATTTTATAAAAAGACCTTATAGAGATAATTCTTCTTTAGCACGAGATAAGTTGTGCGATACCATTGTGCTGTTAAATAATTTTGATGCTTCGTATAAATCAGCAAGGGCAGCAGTGTCATTATGCGCTTTTAAACGTGCAACACCACGGTTGCTTAATGCGAATGACGTAAGTTGGCGAACTTTAAATTTAGGGCCATCTGCGTCTTTTAAAAGTGCGATTTATCTAGTACAAATTGCTTCAGCTTGTGCATAATTTTTTGACTTAACATTCAGTGCGCAGTTGTTAAATGATTGCTCAAGTGGCTGTGTCGCAGTTTCAATAACCATTAATTTGTAATCACTTTGATCAGCCATTGCAGCAGCTGAACAAGTAATCAATTCATAGCAAGTACATTAAATATAATTAGTAAACACCAACTAATTTAACTCCCTTATCAATCGCAAACCTATAAACTCCCTCGCCCATATGCCATAATCTAAATAATTCATTATTTTAGTAACTTGGCGCGCATTTAGGCGTTTTTAAGTTAACTACTCAGGGTTTCAGCATGGCATATCAAGAGCAAAATCAAGCAACTATTTACTGGCACGATTATAATCAAATAAACCCAAAACACTAATTTTAAACAACTTTAAATTCAACTAAAAATAATTTATACACATATTTATACACACAAAAAAGCCTGCGCGTGGCAGGCATGTTTTATTTTTCAAATTTTAGGCGGCAGATAAATAGAGCTCCTTAAGATCACTATGAATACGCATTAATAATGCATCCAATTCACACTTATCTAAATCATAGCCTCTGGATTCGTCCATAATCAAACGTAGCCTAGTATTAATTTCAAATAATGAACTTCGTACTTTGTCTGCAAGATCTATATATTTCTCATTCATCAAACTTCTCCTATAAAAACTTTATTCTATGTAGCTTTTAAAATCGCGTAGTTTTCAATTTAATAACCCTTCCAGGTTAATAATGGTTACATTAACTCTATATTTTTGAACCCTAGCGAGTCTGTTCAAAAGTGAACAACTCAAAGATGAAGCAAATAAAAAAAGCTTCAGAAAAAGTACCACCTCACAAATAACACTGTAAAAGCAATTGCCTATACTTTTATCCTGTTATGGGTGAAAGTGCATTATTGAGTGAATCTGCGCTTGTTTTATACCCATTAAAATCGGATTTTTCTGGCGTCGCACCAGCGCCTGCGTGGGTATGATTAGCTAGAGTCTGATTCATGTTGCTTACTACATTTATTAAATCAAGCAGGACTTGCGCTACGTTTACTGAACTATCTCCAAGCCACACTGTTTTGCCCTCTACCTTTGCTACCTCGGAAGCTTTAGCGTGGAGGGTTTTTAGTGTGGTTAGGTTCATGTTTTCGGTGGCTTCAATATCTACCTGCTTTTTACTGCCTAGCAATAACCCTTCAAGTGCAATTATTAAGGCTTTTTCGCCGACCACGGTTTTTAATGCGCCCATGACTTCGTTGATTTGATTACCATCTATTTTTGCAATGTCGTGGCTGTCTATGCTGCATGTGCGTTGGTGATAGTTTTGTTCGCTTTTGCGTGCTGCTGTTTTGCTCGTGTCGCTGGTTTGGGTTATGTCGCCGTCGGTTGTGGTGTGCCAGTTGCCGTCGCGGCCTTGTATTTTGCTGCGGCTGTTTTGCTGTAGCGTAACATCGGTGCGTTTGTGCTCGGGCACTAAGCTTTGCCATGGTAATAAGCTGGTGATGACGGGATGGCTGTTTAGGCCATCGATGTACTGTATTAAACATTGCATGCCTGGCATCGGTTCGTTCAACAAACCATGATCGGATGCTTGCCCTGTGCCGAGTGTTACTTGCTGAAATACGGGCACGGCTAATGGCTCATTTGTGAGCGGGTTTAATAGCTGTACGTCGGCCGCTTTTAGTGGCCTAAACGCGGTGCTGATTGCTGCGGCGTCACTTGGTAGGTCGTATATTTTTTCGATACGTGCAAGTTGCGGCAGGTGTTTACGCTCGTTTAACTCTGGGAAGTAGCGCTGTATTAGGCGTTTAATGGCTTGTTTGACCATCGTATGTGCATCCTGTCGTTGATTAGGGTTGTTTCGGTTATGTGCCGGCCGTTTATTTGTATGCCTGGTCTTAATTTTGGGATGGCTATTAGCTCGCCGGTGGTTGAGCTTTTGGCTGCTATTGTGTGCTCTGGAAAGTCGTTTATTGCTGCGAGTGGCCAGCGCGAGTCATGCCAGCTGCCGACAAATATTTTACCATCGGGGCGTTGCTGAAATATAAAATCGCTAATGCCCCACACTTTACCTATTTGCCTTAGTGCTTCAATACCTGTGCCGTTATGGTAAAACGCGGGTATCGTTTTATTTAAATAACCGGCGTTATTTGGTGTCACAAATTCAACACCGAGCTTTGCCAATTCATCAAGCACCGCTTTGATTGTTGCATGGCGAACTGCAAGGGGGGCAGTGAAACTTAATGCGCCGAGTAATTCGCGACAAGTTAAATACCAACGGCCGTTTGCCTGGTGTTTTGATTCGATAACGCCGAGAAAATACGGGACCATATTATCTAGTGTGTAACCTAAATGCAGTTCGACTAATCCGCTTGGCACTTCCTCTGTCACTATTTCAAACTTTGCACGACCAGTGCTGGCTATATCAAGTTGTACACTTTTAGTAACGATGCTCGTTACTGGTTTACCCCCAATTGTTAGCGTATCAGATAGGCGAGTACTCATGGCCCCTCCACTGCTGCAAATTTACTTTGTACATCGTTATTTGAAGTGACTGCTTGCGACTGTGCATTTTGGTTTGCTGTACCATCAAGCTGTTGTTGCTCACGCTCTGATACGGATTGTACTTCAATAAGTTTAAAGCTGATTTGCCATGCACGCTTTTCTTCAAGTTCTACAGCTTTTACCTCGCCATCAAATTTGGCTTTACGTATTTTATAAGCCTCTGCCAATGCATTATTAATTGTGTAAATAATACGGGCGCCGTTTTCATCAAGTGCTTTCGCTTTGCTAATAAGTAATGCTAAAGTCCCCTCTTCATTAAGCGGTATTTTAGTGCTCACAGTTAACATGCCAGGCTTAACACCTTGATCGCTAATGAGCGCAAAACTTCCCATGCCTGACATATCGCCGCCGGCTAATTTTATACCAGCATTGACCCGCGTTTCATACCCGGGGATATTCCAGCCATCTAACGATATGCTCATAACACCTCTTTAATATGATTAAGCTCGCTTGGTTCGCCAACAAACAAACACATCGCCCAATAGTTATGCTCATTGCCTTTGCTAGCAACTGAGTCGGCTAGCTGCTTTGCTGTGCCTGCTGTTATTAATTGCATATCGACCCCGCTACTTTGAGCAGTAAATTGCGCCTGATTTAGTCGCTCGTCGCGTGCTGTTTTTAGCTCAACGGTTTGAGTCAATGCATCGTCAATGGTGTTTATTAATTGCTTGCCACTGTCGTTTACAGTAGCAATTTCGTCCGCTATTTGTTGCTCACGTATTGGCGTTAAGTTTTGCAATGTGTTTATTTGCCATTCGATACTTTGGCCGTCATAGGTTACGAGCTGAGTTTGCTCTAGTGCACTTTGACTTTGGCCGTATTGAGCACAGCTAATAAACTCAGGTATTGGGCAATATTCGTTTATCATGCTGAGCTTGCTAGCCAGTGCGGCAGGGTCATTTGCGCTAACAGATAAGAGCAGCGCGCTATATTGTGCTGGCTTATCTGTGCGTGAGCCGTCTTTTATTGCCGATGCAAGTAACTGCGCGCCCGCTTGCATTGAGCAAGGGGCGGCTGTTTGGTGATAAGAAAGCGCTAGGTTATGCATTGCTTTAATTCTCAGGCAAAGTGGGCCACTTTATAGCATCAGGATTTTGCTCATAAACTTGCGGTATATTTGCTAAATCTTGTACGTAAGCATCAAGTGCTAACATCCAATTAGAGTCACGGGTCGGGGTTATATTTAATCTAAGCTCACGGTTATAACGCTCATATTCAAACTGAACTGCTTTTATTTTACTATCTCGATCAGCTCTTATAGATGGCCATGGGTCATTTTTTTTTAAAGGCTCTGGCTTATTACCTTGCAATAACCACTCATTATAGCTATTACGAATGTGGCCAGTATTTGAGTCAGGCAGCGAAATTTTGCCATTTATTAATATGCCATTTTCAATTATCTGCGCGGTATTAATTTTCATAATCTTGAATCCATAGTTATATCCGTTCTAAACCACGACGACCAACCAGACTCTGTCGCCCATATATCTACCCTATACTGAAAAGTGTTCAATTCTTCTGCTATGAAAGTATCATTGAAGCTTATAGCGCCTTTAATATTGTTAATAGAAAGAGCAGAAATATTTCTTTTTTTTACTACTGTAGCCGTTGAAACATAACTACTTTCTACTGTACTTTTTCTGCGTTCATCTAACCTTATTAGCTCATAATACCTACCTATAATTATGGAGCTCTTACTAAACTGTTCTTCTTTAAATTTTGTGGCTTCATTACCCTCTTCTAACTGCACACATGCTAGGTCAAAAACACCTGATTGTTGTCCTAAAAACCCTGCATATTTATTGTAATGACTTCCCGCATCAAACCAGAACCTAAGCCCTAACCAATCGTTTGAATCAGTACCAATCGACTTGCCAATTAAATTAGGTAAATCTATCGTTATTTCGTAGCGTTTCCACTTGCTAGTTACAGCTATCAATTTGCTGCCCACAGCTAAAGCCTCTGCCGATGAAGTCCCACCAGTCCCAAAGTTTTGTATGAGCTCAACCGCTATATTTTTATTTGAATCAGCTTTAAAATAAAATGATAGTGTTGTTTTTTTTCCGGCAAGCGTTCTAACCCATTCTATTTTTTGCATTTTACTAACTTTATTTGCATGGCCTGCAACGCTATTAACAATTGTCCTGCTAAAATATTTGGCTGTAGGGTTGTCAACACACGGTAAATCAACACTAGGGGTTAATTCTTCTCTTGTATGTGTTTTTGTAGAGCCGACATGTTCATTAACCCACATTGTATCGCTACCGTAACCATTCGAATTCTGACTAACGCCCTCATACCAAAAGTCGAAACGCCCATCAACTATTACGTTTTTATGATCTAATTTAAATTCAGCGACTGTTTTTTTTAACGACTGATCTAACGCATCAATACGTGGTGTGTAATCAAACATCCATGATTCTGCCGGTATTGTTATTTGCGAAAGCGCGGCAGCACCTGCAAATTGCAATACAAACGATCGGTTGTGCACGTTATTAACACCCGCTCTTTTGCGTTGCAACGGCAAGTAATCAAGCGCAATGAGTGTGCCGTCACTCGTTACTAGGCCTATCCAGTTGTAGTCAAAGTCGCCTATGTTTTGGTCTAGCACAACCGACCAGGCAACCGTGTTTTCGTCTACTTTACCTTGAGCATCTATATTTCGACGATGTACTATTTGCAAAGCGGTTGGTAGCCCTTGGTCTTTATCTCGCGGAGTGTTTTCGTCGATACTATTGATATTAGCAAGAACCACTTCGGCTACTTCTAGCCCTTGATTTGCTAATGTTTTGTCAGCAATATATTGAGTACCTGCGTTGGTCATTATGCCTAAAACTGCTTCTGTCATGTTGCCTCCTTTGCGATACTTATACCGCTAACTTTGTTAATAAAACCATATTGCGCTTTTGAGTCGAGATGGGTTTTAGATGCTATTTTTGTTGGGTTTAATATATTTATATGGTCGTGTTGAACGATTAAAGTACCTAATTTTAATTGAGATTGCGGCTTTGTTTTTGCTGCTATTTGCGTGGGGTTATTTATATTTGTGTGATCGTGCTGAATAAACAAACTATCTAAACCCAGCATGATTGATGTTTTACTATGCACTGTTAACTCGTAGCGCCTGCACGTGCGGCCATAAAGCTGTATTAATTCTGGCAATAGCAAGTTTGCATTAGCAAGCGTTGTATCGCTCATATCAATAGCAATAATGTCCCAGTCACGCCCGCCTATTCGCTCACGCACATTTATTACTTCTAAGTTTAGCCGCTTAAAAATGCGCTTTAATGATGTCATTTCACCGGCGTCTATTGTGTTTACTAATGCGTGTTGCACGCGCTTCCTATAAAGCTCTGTTGGCTCGTTTGGTAAACGTGTTGTTAATCGCTCCCATGCTAGCATCCCGAGTATTGGCTCTTCGTTTTGTAGCTCGTCTTTTTGCTGAACTGCCCACATAACGTAATTACGTGTCTGGCTCCAATATCCTGTTGCTGCCTTTACAAGTTTTTCGGCGTAGCCTTTGTTTAACCAAGTGGCGATTTCGTTAGCCATTTGCCACCTCGTTAACGGTTAATGATGTAAGTACCGGTAACCAGTTGGCGGCGGTTATGTCGTCAATATTAAACTTGATTGATTGCAGTTCATTAAATTGTTCATGGCACTGTGTTATTAGTTGGCTAATGCTGAACACAGTTTGATGCGTTACGCGTGTGGGTGCATACGCTGCATTTTGACGAAAAGCGGCTTGAATAAACGCGGTTAAATCGCTTTGAATAGCGTGGCTGTTGTCATGTAACTTATAGGTTGCGGTGATATCAAACCCGTTGGTTGCCATAGCGTAAACCATAAAGTCATCCCCTAAACCATGGTGGCCTGCGGTACGAATATGTTGGTTAATGGCACTCAATAGTGGTGTTGGTACAGGGCCAACATCTAAGTAAATATACGCATCAGCCGTGCCTGGTCCACGTGGCGCTCCGGTTTGAATGTAGATGTTATCTATTGGCACGCCAAAGCTTGCAATTATTTGTTTATACACGGCATTGATATGCCAGCGGGAGGCAGTACCAAATACGTTACGAATGCGTAGGCGATAATGCTCAGTGTCTTCGTCGTCGGAACCTGGCTTAATTAACCAATCATCATTATTGGTTACGGTGGTCCCGTCTTGTTGCTCGGTAAAGTAGCGATAAGCATGGGCTGGTAAATTAAATCCGGCGCCTGTATGAGTAGCCTCAGCCAGTGCATACGCGATGCTTTGGCCGTCGCTAAAATAAACATCTTGCAACAATGTGAGCGTGTACGTTTTATCGCCGAGTACATCAGTAACGACCTGCGTACCAGCAACAATAGCGTTTTCACCTTCGGTATTGAGTCTCGTAAACGTGAGTATTCCCTGTGCTTTTACGCCCGCTTGAATAAACACATTACGTGCAGGGCCATGGCGTTCAATCAGTGCAACTCGGTTTGCTGTCATAATGAATAAATCAGGCATTAGCTGCGTTGCTAGCCAATTAAACAGCTGCACGACTGGCTTTGTTAGCAACGCTTCAACGGTTCGCCAAAATGGGCCAAAGGGTGAATTGTTGGCAACTTGTATGTTTTGCTCTTTTAACTGTGCTTGCCACTGCGCTTGCGCTGTTTGCTCGTCCATTGGCAAGCCTGCATTTTGCATCATTGTTTTAAAGTTCATTGCTGCTCCCATACTGTCGCGTTTGTGCGTTAATGCTTAGCGTGCCATCGTCGTTGCGGTGCACTTTTATTGTGCCTGGCTTTACGCGATTGTCTTGCTCGGTTAGTAATTCGAGTTCGGTTAAAATGGGCGCTATGCCGTTTTTATTGCGCAGGCCAACAAGCTTGGTTAGCAAGCCACTTTCTAAAATTCGATGCTTTATATCTTGCGCCACCACATTCGATTTACTTAATGTACTGGGTGTCAGCGAGTCATTAAGTACAAAATCATTATCCTCAACGGCTAAATCTATGTGCAGTGCAATATCAAAGTTCATCAGCTTGCTAGCTCCATCATTTGTTCAAAGCTTTGCGCTAAGTCGTCAGATTTAATCGTTAAGTTGTCTATGTGCACACGCTTGCTGTTATCGCTCTCGCTTGAACTGCTCTGGCTGGTGCTGCTCGTTAGGCTTTGTAAAAACGCTGATTTTTGTACTTTGGCTTTATAGCTATTCGTGTGTTGTTGCTCAGTATTTAATTGCTCAACGCTGTACGCGTTCGCTGTGTTAGTAATTGCCTGATCTGTTTTGACCATTGGCAATCGTTGTAATGGCGCTGCACCTTGATTAAAGCGGGCCAGTTGTTCATATTTTTGACTATAAACAGGTGAATTGGCCGCGTTAGTAAAATGATTAGCTGTGCGTGTATTGCCATTTTCTATCGCTGATTGTGTTACGAACTGTGTTGATTGTGCATTGTGGCCAACATCGTTATGTGTAGCTGGGCTGCTTTGTAATACTGAGTTAGTAGCGCTGTTATTTATGTTGCCCGTTGTTGAATAAGCAGCATCGTTTGCTGAAGCATTGTTATTAATAGCGGTGTTTACAGGCGCGATATTGGTTAATCTATTCGCCACAGTTGAACTTACATAGCGGTTATTTAATGTGTTCGTTTGTCCCAACGTGCTGTTTGTTTGCTCAATGGCATTACTGCTTTGCAATGTTGAGTTAATAGCGTTATTAGTTTGACCTTTGTTTAACTGCGTTCGATTCAAATACGTAACATCATTCACTGCACCATAGTTAGTGCTGGCTTTATTGCCTGGTACTTGGGCGGCTTTGTTGATCACAGCTTGGCCGTAGTCGCGGCTGAACGCTTGATCTGCATTTTGCATGACTAAATTGCTAGGCTGAGCACGGTTAATGTTTTCGTGTGTTGAGGTCGCTTCTGTTTTTATTTTTGCCTCGGTATCGTCAATCAGGCCGAGTTTTTCGAGCACCCATTTTACGCTATCAATCACCCCATTAAAGGCCGCTTTCACACTATCAAACACCGCCATTAATACTTTCCCCCATGCGGTATTTTGAAACGCAGCCACTAAGTCATCCCAGTAATAGATAAGCGCACCAACCGCCGCGATGAGCGCAATAACACCCGCTACTACCCACGTAATTGGGTTTGCCCAAAGCGCTGCATTAAACAACCATGTAGCCGCTTGGCCTGCGAGCATAACTGCTTTAAATGTACCCATGGCTATGGCCGCCGCGCCCATCGTTGTAATGAGTGATAAAAAACCCAATACACGTAACGCAATAAGTGCGCCTTGCCATAATTTAGTTATCACTGTTAAACCCATTGTGAGCGCACCACTTGTTATCAGCGCCATTTTGTAAAGGCCCATCATGAACATGACCACGCCATAAATAGAGATAAGCGCCACAATGCCCACTACAAGTGTTGCAATCACACTGGATAAAATCGGAAAGCGCTCAGTTAACGAAACGATATAAGCAAAGCCGGCGGCGAGCATTTCAACGAACGGCTCAACCACAGGTAACAAACGCTGGCCTAGTGCTATGGATGCAGCATTAAATGATCCACTTAATTTGTTCCATGGCGTTCTCATATCGTCTGCCATTTTTGCAACGTTTGCCATACCGCTTACGCTGCCTAAGTCTTGAACCTGATTGTTTAGCCCATCAATATCAGTTATTAATAGTTTAATTAATGATGATGCTTCAGCTGATCCGAACGCGGTTGCTATTGCATCAATGTCCGCTTGCTTAGTTAATCCTTTTGTTTTTTCATTTATTTTTTGAAGTATATCTACCATCGGTAATAGCTTGCCCGAGCTATCTGTAAAATCTAAATCGAGTGCTTTTTGAGCTTTACCTGCTCCAGCTTCAAATGCTTTATATTTTGTTGCTGATTCACTACCACTCATAGTCGATTGCAAACGCCCCATTACTGCGATTTGTTCTGCCAGTGGCGCAGACGATGAGGCTCCCAAAGCACTGAACGCGGAAGCCATTTCTTTACCGTCAGTTTTATAATCAGTTACTGCCTTAGCGGTAATGCCTGCTATATCTTCCGCCCACTTTACTTTGCCCATTTTGTCGGCTGTTGATTTAAATACCCCGTACATCGTTCCCATGTAGTCGGTCACTGTTGCGGCATCAGCTTTAGTGGCTTTGGCTAAGGTGTTTGATATTTCGGTAACTTTTGATAGTTCGTCGCCTGTAATTCCTGACATTGCTGATTGAATGTCGTAGGCACTGCGAACAAAGTCGGATGCGTTGCCGCCAAAGTTAGCGGTAAACTCTAATGAAGTTTTGTTTAATTTTTGTAATGATTCGTCAACTACGCCAAGCGACTTCACTTCACCTAATGCGGCGGCTTGATCTATTGCTGGCGCAAGCGAACGGGCAAGCGCATAACCACCTGCTACGGCTGTGGCTGCGCCGCGCATCATTAGATCTTGTGCGGCGGCGGTTTGCTGGCTCAGCTGATTAATTTTAGCCATCACTTTATTAACCGGACCCGTCACCTTATCGATGATCCCGATTGAATAAGTAAGCTTGTCTAATTTGCTGAGTGTTGCCATTAATTACTCGCCGCCTAATGCTGTGCAAATGCCGTTATTTACGGCTGTTACAAAGTTTTCTTGCTGTGATGTTTCAAGGTAGAGCGCCTGTGCCAAGCTCTCATCAGTTACTGGTTGGTTGCCAAAATACTTAGCGTGGTATGCCAGTAACTGATCGAGCCTGCTTTTGCCTATTTGCTTGGCTCGGCTTTCGATTTTTTTACCGTAAAATTAAACTCAGGTTGGTATTCTTCAACAATTGCACCCACTAAAAATAACGCTGCACCCGGTTGCTGTACCAGCTCTTTGAGCTTTTTAGCGTCGGCTTCAACCACTGTGTTTAATAAAAAATTAGTTGCCGGCTGCACTTTGTTATTTGGCTGAGTCGAATTAATGTATTTGTTGTAGTCGGCGCCATTTACGTTAAATGTGATTTCGCCAACGGGGGTTTCTAATGTGATTTTTTTCTCAAACGCCATGATCAATACTCTCTTTAATATCTGCTTGTTCTAGCAGTGTGTAGGTAAAATAAGGGCCGTACTTGGCTGCTGATTGCTCGCACAAAGCAATAAATTCATCAAAGTCATTGGGATTTGCAAACACCTGACAACCGGCAGACCATTTATCAACTTGGGTTGATGTGGTTTTGCTGTTTGCACGGTGGCAATTAATACCAAAGTAACCTTGTTGTAGCTCTGCTTGGGGTGTGACGTCCGTGTCTAACTCGGTGTCTTTGTTGTTGTCACGTAGAACAACAACCGGTTTATGCTGTACAAGGGCGCGATACTTGCCCTGGTGATAACCCAACGTCCATAAGCTTTTATGCTGCCCTGCAACTAGCACCGCTGTGCCGTCTATGTTCATTGGGTTTTTACGCCAGTAAATACCGGCATCTGTTGTGGCTTTATACTGCTTTAACTGCCATTCGCCATTTTGCTGATACAACACACAAATTGCATCGTTAAACGTGTTGGCGCGGGTGTTTGCATGGCGAATGCCTATAATGTTTAGGTTTAGTTCACCCTCAAATACTTTATGCCCACATGCTTGCAGGGTGCTTAGTAATGTTGTGGCAGTTAGTGTGCGAATGGCTTTAGTCATTACAAATCTCTCACTTCATCGTCAGTTAGGTATGGCACACCGTTAATTTTGACAAAATCAGGGCTAGTAATCGGACACTTGATTGATGTGGTGTCTTCTTCGCCACCATCGGCTTTAATGTTTAAAATTTCGTCCAGCTGCGGCAGGCAACCAAATGCTTCAACGTTCTTTTTACCTGCAGCTACTTCTGCATTAAACGCAATATCAAACGGTTCAATACCTTTCCAACTGCCTGCCTTTTCAGCTTGCGCTTGCACGATTAACCAATTTTCATGATCAAGCTTTAGTGTTACTTCGCCTTCAACATCGCCATCAATAAAGCCCTTTGGGATACCGCGCACTTTTTTAACGGTGCGCCCATCCGTAATTTTGCAAGTCGCTTCAATTACATGCACCATTGAATCACCAATGAAGATATCGAAGTCTTTACCGCCTAGTACTTTTTGCATGTTTGCGCTCCTACTCTGCGTTATCTAACATGATCCCAACAATGATGGTGTTGGGTGAATCGATTGGTTTAACTTTAAGTACGACTTGTAAGGTGGTCGCATTCATAAACGTTAGGTTGATACTGTCGTCTTTTGGTGCGCGAATTAAACCAGGGAACTTATCGGCACCAATATTGATAGAGCGTGCCATGTCGCGCAGCGGTTTACCCATAATGCGTTTACCAAATTCAATCCCGGTGCTGCTGTTGTTTAAGCGACGATTTTTAACGTTTTGAATTCCAATAATTCGCACAGCACGTGCAGCCATATCAACAATGCGGCCAATTTCAATTTTTTGAAAATCACCGCCTTCAGCGTCGAGCATGTTTACATCGCCAAAATACGTACCATCAAAATCAGCATAAAACTGTGTACAACTAAAACGCAGCGCATCAAGTGCCGCCGTGGTTGAGTTGGTTAAGGGGTTGCCGGCGGCATCTTCTGGGTGTGGCATCAATGACATTGCACCCGTTAGCACGCGCATTGGACTGTCGGCAATAGTGACTGCGCTTTTACATAAACGCCCTGTTACTGCGCCTAGTTCGTCACCGAATAAAAGCGGGATAACAGCCACACGATCGCCTACTACGCCATCGGTTAACGGTTGCAATGAAGTCACTAAATCAGGCCAATTTTGCTCAGCCGTTAAGCCAGGTGCTGCAAGTAAAAAGCGAACACGACGAGCAAGGCTCGATAAAATTTCAAGCGCTTTCGCTTGGTAGCTTTCAATGTCGGCTTTGCCTGTAACTGGCGTACAAATAACAATAATTTCAGGGCTAACATCCTGATCCATTGCTTTATCAATAAGGGCCATTACGTTATCGCCTGCGCCATGCGGGATGGCATAACCACTCACTAAGTCATCACCGTTGCGTTGCCATGCTTTTACTTGTGTTTTTAGTGGGGAGTCGGCGGCGCCAAACTCAACATCAAAATCACTTTGTGCATTAATAGATAAAATTTTGCCGTTGTTCTCACTCGCTTGACCGATAAACAACACACTGCGTTCAATCTGTTTCGTAGCGCCACTGCCTGTTTGTATGGCGGCAACGGTTACTTTACCTTGTGCCATGATCGTTCCTTTTGCTTTGCGCTACGCAACGTGCATAGCCTGGTTTAAAATAAAATTCATTTGCTGCTTTTCTTCGCCCTGCGTTTGCCCTAAAAATGAGCGGGCCGGCAAGTCAATTTGCCATGTACTCTTACTTGAGCTGCCCTTTAAATCGCGAAGTAAAAACCCTGCTTGGTTAATGCTTAAATTCTCTGTTATCCATTTAATGCTTGGGCGTTTACTGCCCTTGCCTTTACGACGCGGTATTTTGTAACCCTCGGCTATTAATGCCCTGGCTAAATTTCGCGTGGCTGGCCCTTCTTTATTTTGTCTAGCTTTACCTTTTGGCTTGCCTGCATCTAGGCTTATGCCCTCTTGGTGGGCACGGGCTATTTTTCCGCTGTTGCCCCCTGAAAAATAAACACTGGCGTCGTTTGCACTGTGGCGAACCTTCATAAACTTTTTAAGCTTGGTGAGCATTTTCTTTTTTTTACCACTTGCTCTGCCTTGCCATGTTTTGCCTGCTAAATCCGTTTGCTTGGTGATCCGCTCTTTACTGCTTTTATTCGTTGTTCGAATAACACGACGTAATATATTGCGCCGCTTATTAGGCTTGAGCTGTAAAAACGCTAATTGTTCTTTGCTGCGCCCTTCGTCAAATTTGACGTTAAGCACGGCTTACAGTGCCTTGCAGTAAAAATGATTCAGCAACCCATAGGCTTTGCTCGCCAAAGTCGTAACAGTTACCGTTTAACTCAAAAGGGCCGCTGTCTGTTTGTATTAGTTCTATGTCTTCACACAGCTGGTTAATAGTCAGCTCGACTTCATTGCTGTTGTCGTCGTTTACATCGGCGCTAAATTCAATATCGGTGCTGTCATAACGCCCGCCATTGTTTTGCAACCAAAACGATGCAAAGGCACAAATTAACGCAGCCGGCGCAAAGCATGGATTAATGCTGATCACACCTGAGTAATAAAACCGCGCTGCTAATAACCCGTTACCATTCATTGTTTTACTACTTGGCTCTATGCGCCCGCCTTCTATCCAGCTGTCAAACTGGGTATTAAGCGCCAACTTATGGCCTTGGTACTCAACACTCACTAAATGCTGTTTAAGCTTTTCAATTTTGCTTTTGCTCATAACAGCTCTACCGATAAATTAGGGCTAAGCGATTGCAGTAATCGCAATGCATTGATGCTCTGGCTTTGCCAGTGAGCATAATTATCAATAGCGGTTTGGCTTTGTGCTGTGGCGCTGTCGCGGTGTGTGCTGCCGAGCTTTGATACCAATAAATGCGCCTTAGCTTTGCTGTAAACTGCATCGTTATAAAAAATTACTTGCTGTGCGTTTAGTGGCTCGCCATGAGTAAGCTGAACATCTTCTAATTCTTGATTAATTTCACCCTGTGCACGCTTTAGCTTTTCAACAAGCAGCGCACTTTTGCTGGCGTACTCTTGGGCAACTGCGTAGTGCTCAATAAAATACGCGGTGCTTAATGCTGGGTAATAGCCATTACCTGGCACATCAACATTGATGCTTTGTAAATCTGCTTGTGGCATACCGCTTAAATTCATATTGCACCTGTAAAAACACACACATTAAATTAGGTGCGGGCGCCACTTAGTCACACTGGCGACATAATTAATACTCGCACTGTGCTAAGTTGCCCGCTGGCGTTGGAGCTGTTACTCGCTAACCGTTGCTTTTAATTGCTTTGCTAGCTTATCTACTAAACCTTTAACTCCTGCTTTGTCGTTAATGGCTTGGGCGTGCTCTGCAAATAACAGAGCATTACCATAGTTGTGCTGGGCTGCATCAACCTTGGCAGCAATGGCGTACAATTTACCGCCCACTACTTCAAGACCGTTCCAGTCTTGGTTTTTTACGGTATTGATTAAGCCACGCAGTACATAGCTAATATCAAATAAGCCTTGCTGCTTTGATTCTGTTAGGTAGTAATTAGCGTCATCGTAGAGTTGGTCGATAACGAATGCAGGCCAATGTTTGGTATTAAATACCGTTGGCAGTGGTTGCTTTTGCTCAATCATAAACGGCAGGAGTTCTAGCGCTGCATCCCAGCGTTTTAAGTCAACCAACCAAATAAACACCCATGCTAAAACCGTGTTCGGGTGGCACTGGCCGCTTAGTCGATATTGATTGATATACCCTAAATAATCTTGGCGTTCTAACGCTTCAGACTTGTAAGTTGCTTTATCTGCTATATCAGTAAATGTTTTTAATTGAGCTAAGTCAGATTCGATGGCTGCTGCATAAAGCTGGTACTCGGTTTGCTTAGTGATAGTGGTTGGCGCATGGGTATTCGTGGCTGTTGCCACGACCGTTGGCGCTTTTTTGTCAGTGCTTGCTGGTACTCTGCCTGCTGCTTTGGCTAATGATTTTTTGACTAAGCTCATTTAAAAACACTCTTTAATGTGGTTAAAAAGACCGACTCGAAAATTGGATTAAACAAGCCGGCCAAATGGGAATTTACCGAATATTTAAACCCAGGCGCTACCGTCTGAATTTGGTAACTTGATACTGGTTGATTCGAAATACATGACTTTTTCAAGGTCTTCTACGTAGTAGCAATCGTTTCGTGATAGGTAGTCTTCAACGCGTTTTTTCTTAGCGTTGTTTTCTACACTGGTACGCGTTGATCCTGTTTGTACGTAGTGACTTAAGTTGTCAAAGCTGGTGACTAAAATGCCACGAGCAGGGAAAAAAGGGATTTTGTATGTCATTAAACCGCCATAGGTATCAATCACCTGTTGCAGCTCAATCTTGGTTTTTTCACTTGGGGTATGTGCTTGCTTCGCGTACAGCTTATTTTTGTCTTGTGCTAAAAGCTCGTCGCCAATAATAGCCACCATGTTTGCACGTTTGTGCTCTGGAATACCTTGCAATGCATCGTGCACCGCTTGGTCTAAGTTTTCGTAATCGCCGCCAGCACCAATACGAATTTCGCCAGCGGTTGCGCCTTCACTAATTGCGCGCTCGGGTGCATCGCGGCGAATTAGTTGTAGCCAGCCAATGTTTACATCGTTCATCATTGGATAGGCTGTAATATCTGTGGTATCAGCTGCGCGCGTACCATTCCAACCAATTTTAATAATATCGAGCGCAATAGCCTGGCGTACGTGATTGCGATAACGATTATGAAAATCAGGGAACTTAGACCACTGATCCATTTTTATCCATGTGATATGAATGTCGCATTCAACGGGGTAACAACGGTATTCACGTTTAGCGAGCTTTGATACGTCGCGAGTTTGTCGCTCTTTGGTGTCGTCGGTTTCAACGCCTGCACGACCTGTAACACCACCGTCTACACTCATGATCACCGATTGACCAACTAAGTCGTCTACCGGTACGGTGTTGATCATCTGTAAAAATTCAGCCGATTCATAAACAGCATCATATAAATGCTGCTCAGTTGTAGGCTCAACGTTGAACTGTTCACTCATTGATGTAACGCCGTAATTAACGGCCATGCCTGCCATAATGGCGACAAATAATTCTCTAGTTCTGGTTTTCATATTCTTTCCTGCGTTTAGCTAAGTTAAGTTAGAGTGAATGCAATTAGTACAAATTACTGTATTTACCCTCATCGCCTTCGGGTTCTTCGTCGGCGTCAGTGGTATCACCCGCAGGTGTTTTCAACGCTTTGGTAAACTTGTCGTTAAGTTCACCTAATGCTGTTTTTGTTTTTAATAGCTCTTCTTTTACTTGAGCTAATTCAGTGTTTTCATCATCAGCTGGCGGCGTTTCTTCACCTTCCACTTTTGTGGTTGAAAACGAATCAAGCTTTGTGGCTAAGCCGTCTAGTTTTTTAGCAAACTCACTAAGCGGTGTGCCCAGCGCATCTTTTAATGCAGTGGCTAATTGTGTTTCGTTCATGTCGGGTTCTTCCTTTGCGAATAGTCGTTTAAAAAATGGTTTTTTAGGTGTGGCGTCGATAGGCTCACATGATCCTAAATCAACTTTTAATAAAGAGACGTCCGTGTCATCTGGCTTACTCTTACTACTGAAATGGATACGGTCGGTATAGCAACTGGCTGGGTAGTCGGTTACTGCTAAACCGGTTAGGTAGGTTTTACCTGTGCCCATAAAATCGCGGCTAATTTCGATACTAAAATAAACAGCTTGATCTGCTTTGTTCAGCTCTACAAACCCTTGATTGGGCGCAAGCACTGCGTATAAGCACACAACGCCCTCTTCGTTTTCATAGGCTGCAACGCTTTCTACATCGCCCAACATGCCGGGAATATCTACGTTATGCAGATTTTTAGCGGCCCAACCTGACCAATTAAACTCGTGATCAACATTAATACGTGCACCGTATTTACGCGGGTTGTATGTTTCTACTATATCGGCTACGTCTTGCTCTGATATTTCGCGGCCGTCAACGGTCATACCTACAGCGGCAATCGATAACGGTTTAGTACGTAGTTGACCTGGCATAAACAACCCTTTTTAAATATGTGCAAATTAAGCGTATTGCTTTAAAGTGATTGCAGTTTGCACCCTCTTTTTATTCCTTTCCAACGGTTTAACTTTTTGAAATTCCTATATTTAACTTTTAGGAATGGACAGGTTTTTGACTGACAGATTAAGCGTTTTATAACGAATACACTGCCGCTATGGATTAATAAAAGCGGCGCAATAGATGGCGAACTACGGACCAGAGATACGCAAAAAAGCACAAGATTTGTATGTTGTTGAGGGCTACACGGTGGACGAAATAGCCGAGCTTGACGACATGCCCAGTGCGCGTAGCATTCGCCGTTGGTCGGAGGCTGGCAAGTGGGAGGACATGTGCCCAAGCTATAACGCCGAAATGGCCTTTAGCAAACGCATTAATGTACTGGCCGATAAAGACAATAAAACCGATGCTGACTATAAAGAGCTCGACTTTTGCACGCGCCAGTTGTGCGCACTTAATAAAAGTAAATTAGCCCCAGCCCCAAAACAGCGCGCAAGTAATGACAACCCCGCCAACAATAACAGCGGCAACAGTCATAACGGCAATGACAAAAAATCGAAGAAGAAAAAGAAAAACGATTGCTCTGGCATTACCCTTGAAATGCTCAACGAGCTTAAAGACACATTACTTTATCCTCACCAAAAACATTGGTTTGATAACCAAGACCACCGCACCCGCTTTATATTAAAACCGCGCCAGATTGGCGCTACATTTTATTTTGCATTCGAAGCGTTTTACGATGCTGTGCTAAATGGCCGTAATAAAATATTTATATCGGCGAGCCGTGATCAGGCCGAAGTATTTAAAGCCAATATTGTGGCGTTGGTGCGTGAGCATTTTAATGTCGAACTTAGCGGCTCGCCTATGGTGCTTAATTTAGCCGGCGGTAAAACCGTTAAACTAATATTTAAGTCAACCAATGCCCGTACTGCACAATCAGAATCCGGCGATTTATATATTGATGAAGTGTTTTGGATACCTAAATACAAAACGCTGCGCGGCCTTGCACAAGCCATGGCCACGCATAAGCATTTGCGTATTACCTACTTTAGTACGCCAAGTGTTACCAGCCACGAAGCGTATGATCATTGGAACGGTAAATGGTTTCGTAAAACCAAAGCCTGTAACGATCCTGAATTTGCCATAGATGTAAGCCATAAAAACCTAAAAAACGGCCAACTGTGTGACGACGGTATTTGGCGACAAATGCTCACGGTTTACGATGTAGTAACCAGTGGCTTTGACCGTATTGATATTGGCGTACTTGAAAACGAATACAGCGTAGATGAGTTTAATAACTTGTTTATGTGTAAGTTTATTGATGATGCGCACAGTGCGTTTAGCCTTAAACAATTGATGAACTGCGTGGGCGACTCGACTAAGTGGAGCGACTTTGATTTAGCTTACGAGCGCCCGTTTGGCTTGCGCCCTGTTGTAATTGGTTTTGACCCTGCCCGCTTTGGCGATAAAGCAAGTGTTGCCATTTTAAGTGCACCCATGAAGCCAGGCGAAAAGTTTTTACTGCTAGAAGCACTTGATTTAAGCGGCAACGACTTTGAAGCAATGGCAAACGAGATAAAACACCTCACCGAAAAATACAACGTTGTGCATATTGGCGTAGATACCACTGGCATTGGCTATGGTGTGTGGGAGCTTATTACTAAGTTTTACCCTAATGCCGAGCCGATTCATTACAACCCCATTATTAAAAACCGCATGGTAATTAAAGCCATTAACGTTATTCAAAACCGCCGCTTTGAGTTTGACCAGGACGCGGTAAATATTGCCAGCTCGTTCATTAATATTCGCCGCAAAGTGGTAGGCGACCAAATTACCTATGCGACAAACCGCACCGCGACAACAGGCCATGCCGATATTGCGTGGGCAATTATGCACGCCATGTTATTTGAACCACTCGACGGTAACGCCCATAGCCGTCAAACATCTGTAGGAATTGCAGCTTAATGAGTAAACCACGATTACAAGTAAGTAACGGCCAAGCGCCAAACTACAACCAACGCACAGCGGTAACCGATACGTTTAGCTTTGGCGATCCTGAGCCATGCTTAGACAACCGGCTAACCGATTACGTTGGGGTGTTTAGTGACAGTAACGGCATTTACGCCCCGCCCATTAATTTGCAAGGCTTGGTTAAACTGCTGCGTGTAAATGCCCAGCATGGGCCAATACTCTACTTTAAACGCAACATGATTTTAAAATGGTATAAGCCTAACCCGCTTTTAAGCCATCAAGCCCTTAGCAAATTTGCGTTTGATTTGCTGTGGAGCGGTAACGCCTATTTGCAGGTTATTAAAAATTCATTTGGGCAAGTTATTAAACTGCGCCATTTGCCTGCGTTGACTATGCGTTATACCGATAAACGCGGTGTGTACGCACAATTAAGTAATCGCAGTCATGAGCCTGTTTACTTTAATGCGGGCGAAATAATACACGTAAAAGAATACGACCCCGGGCAAGGCATTTATGGCATACCGCAATATTACGGCGGTATTCAATCAGCATTATTAAATGAAGATGCCACTTTATTTAGACGTCGCTATTACAAGAACGGCGCGCACATGGGTTTTATATTCTCAATGGCTGACCCTAATTTAAGTGCTGATGATGAAACAGCCCTTAAAAATGCCATACGCGACAGCAAAGGTGTGGGTAACTTTAGAAGTTTGTTTTTTAATTTTCGCAGTAATAAAGCCGATGCTGAAAAAGCGATAAACATTACACCGGTGGGCGACATATCAACAAAAGACGAATTTGAGCGCATTAAAAAAATTACGCTTAACGACATGCTCAGCATGCACCGTGCGCAAGAAGCACTGAGCGGCCAATCATCTGGCGATAGCCCAGGCTTTGGTGATTTAGACAAAATCACCCGCGCTTATTACAACAATGAAGTTGTGCCACTCCAACAAGACGTATTAGGCATTAATAACTACTTACCTGCCGCACAGCATATTGAATTTAAAGAGCCTGAGTATTCAGACTTAAACCCAACACCTAAGGAAGCCGCATGAGCTGGATAGATGTAACAGAGTTTATTAAACAATGGGGGCGTTTATTTATGTTGAGCTTTTTAGCAGCCGCTATTCAAATGTATTTAAGTAAAAAGCAATTTACGTTTTTTCATTACTGTATGAACGTGCTCGTTGCTATTTTTGCAGCATACTTAGCCGCTATGTTTTGTGAATGGCGCGGCTTTGATGAAAGCCTAAAAACAGGTGTGATTGGCGTAACAGCATATGCAGCACCACACATTTTAGAAGGGTTCGACAAGCTAATTAAATCGTTTAGTAAAGACCCTAAAAGCTTTATTAAATTTATACGGGGGATAAAATAATGGGATGGCTTAAATCAGTATTATCGTTCATCACAGACCCAATAGCCGATTTAACCGGCGGCTATGTTGAGCGTAAACGCATCGCGGCAGAAATGGCCGCTGATGTAGCACGTGCTGAAAACAACTTTAAAATTGCCCAGTTTGAAGCCAAAGCAAAACGCTGTATGCAGGCCGAGCAAAACGACGCTGACTATGACTTACTGGTTGT
>NZ_JAGJEJ010000024.1:0-50141 GCF_018101025.1 Pseudoalteromonas sp. MMG006 | reverse complement strand
CGATAAAACTTCAAATAAAACACTGTTCGTTGAGTATTTGAGCTAAACACATTAAAAAAACAACATAACCAGCACTTTATTAACATTTTATACCTTTTAAAATTGTTTGTTATAGCTTGCTCTATCAAATAATAATGTCTTTGATCTGCTATTAAGCCATATATCTAAAAGCTATAGTTAAAACCAGCGTAATAACGACGACCTGAGTAGCTAGTATTGAGTAATCGTGCATCGGTGTCATTTCCTAAACGCGTTACTGATTCAGATTTAGTTAAATTAATAACCGCTGCAGTAAAGCTAAGCCCATCGTATAAATTTACGGATGCATTTACATCGAGTTGTTCGTAAGGGTCTTGGTATACATTTAACCCGCTATTTAAACCGAGTACTGTTTCTCCTCGCTTATTATAAGAAGCACGTACATTAAAATAATCAGCTTCGTAATAAACAGATGTATTGTACTGATATTTAGCGCTGCCAATTAGTGGCGATTAACCGAACGCTTCGCCATTTATAGTAACGTCTGCTTTATTAGTTTTGTTATAGGTATAGTTTGCGTAAAACCCGAAGCCATTATCAAATGCATGCTGAATAAATACTTCCACGCCTTTTGATACTGCATCGGTGCCATTACCCACAGTGCTGTAGGGTGAAATAGTAATAGTACCACTATCTACTATGTTGGTTTTTCCTGCAAAGCTTTGCTGTGCATTTATTACAAGCGGTACGACAAAGTTATCGACCTTTTTGTAAAATAGTGCCAAACCTACTGCTGAGCCTTCGCTGTAATAATACTCAATAGATAAATCGCTCTGTACTGACTCAAACGGTTTTAAGTTTTTATTACCACCGCTGCCACTAAAACCAGGAAGCTCGTTAAATGCAGATCTATCATTTGCCCATTCATCCGATACAAATGTAATACGCTGCTGCGCACCTAAATCGCCGTAATCAGGACGCGACATTCCTTTTGCAATTGCTCCACGAACAACCAAATCATCGGTAGCATCCCACGCAATATTAAAGCTTGGCAAAATTTGAGTGTCTTTATTTTGCTGAGTGACTAATTGATAGTCTTCTACAAAGCGAGCGTCACCTGTTACTGGCTCTCCTGTTTCATCATTTGTATGATCTAATTGATAGGTATATAAGTCAGTAGATGAAGTAAATGTTTTAGTTTGTACTATGCGTACGCCCAAATTACCTCTTACTTCACTAAACTCAAAATCACCTTGAATATAAAAAGCAGATATTTTTTCTTCTATATCGTAAACAAAGTTATCTTCAATTCGCGTATATGGGTTGTAGTTAGCTGTCACTAAATCACGATACTTGTCCCAGTCAACACTTGGCATTTGGTTTATGCCAAACCCACCTATGATATTTGTTTGATTAGTAAATACATCTTGTGCCAGCGGCATCCCACCATTCCATTGATAACTATCGAACTGCGTTATTCCTTGCTCACTCGCTTCACCTGCAGCAATATCAAAATTAGGATCTAAAAAAAACGTATTACCTGTTTCTCTATGAAGCGTCGCATGGCGATATTTAGCGCCTGTTCTAATGGTTTTTAAAAAGCCCCAGTCAACATAAAAATCGACATCTGATTGATAGTAGTCTTCTTCAAGCTCGCTGCGTACAAAGCTTGAGTTTGAAGAACCCGCATCACGCCCACCACCAATGCCATTTTGTAAGTTAGCGAGTGTGTTTGGATCAATATTAAGTGACACGTTATCTTGCTCTAGTGACCAACCAGCCGTTTGAGCTGCGTTTTGTATAGTCGCTGCGTTTTCGCCCGCGTTAGAACTTTTATACGCCGCTTCCCAGCTTTCCTCTGGGCCACCCTCTGATTGTGTATTACCAATTACAAAGCGTGCTTTGAAGTTATCATCCTCGTAAGTTAAATTAAAATCAAACGTGTCTGAAGTTGACTCTTCTCGCACATAGCTTCCGCGCATCCACGGAAACTGCATATCATTTTCGACGCCGCTTGCCATAGCATCGTACTGCATACCAGTTGCAATAGTGCCTGTTTCGTCGAGATTAACCGCCGTTAAAAAGTCTGGGCTGAGTGACCATTCAGGTATATCAATTACAGACTCAGTTCGGTCTTGCCCGAGTGTAAAACCAAAATAATTAAAACCTAGCTCTAAGCGATTTGTTGGCCGCCACTGCGTACTAAATTGAACCCCTTCGCGCTCACGTTGTTCGTTCAGTACTGAGCCACGCACTACTTGCGGAAACCACACCCCATCGTAACTATTACCACTTGCATCATTTATCGTATCCCAGCCATTGTTGTTATCAACTGAGTTACCAGTAATATCAGTAGGTTGGCTGTCACCAGTGTAGCGCCATACATTTGCATCGGTACCACCTGAGAGCGTTCTATTTGTTCGCTCTTGATAGGTATAACCCACTAAAATGCCAAAATTTTCATCATCGTTTTTCCACGAATACAACCCAGTAAATTGTGGTTCATACTCTTTGGTAACATCGGCGTAAGTGCTTTCTACATTAAATACACCTGAGTTCGCCTCCATGCTTAACGGCTTTCGGCTACGCATTAATACAGTACCACCAACACCACCTTCGTCTAATCGTGCTTCTGGCGATTTAAATACTTCAACGCTTTCAATCATAAAAGAAGGTAGTAATGTGTAATCAAAAGAACGCGAGGGCTCGCCCGGCGAAGATGCAATAAAATTACCATTAAGCTGAGTAAACGTAAGCTCAGACGATAAACCACGAATACTCACCGACGCACCTTCGCCACCATCGCGTTCAATAACAACACCGGGTACACGTTGTAATGAGTCAGCCACATTTTTATCAGGGAACTTACCAATATCCTCAGCAGTAATTGCGTCTACTACAGATCCCGACATACGCTTAACATCCAAATTTTCGGCCATGCTGGAACGTATTCCGCGTACTTCTATTACTTCCATCTCTTTTTTATTTACTGCATTTAAAGCTTCTTGATCTGCATAGGCGTAACCTGAACCAAGCGCTGAAAGTACAGATAAATAAAGTGATGATTTACAAAGTTTTGAAAAAGGGAGAGAAAAATGGCGTGTTAGTAACATGAGAGAGGCTGTTCCATTTAAACTTGCTTTGCACAAGCTAAAGCAAATAGTTAATCCTTTTACGTAATTATGTTACGTAATGGCAAATTTGCGCCAATTTTACATAGCCAAACTTAATCGTTTGTTAACGCAAATAAAAAATAGATTATTAAACAGCCATTACTATTAATTATTTTAAAGATATACTTTTAATAACTTCACTAAGCTCTAAAAGAGTTGGTTTTCCTCCTAAATAATTTGTATCAATATGATAGCTATTGTTAATCCAAAATGGCGTTTTGGTTGAATTATGCCCATGAATAGAAAAATCAACGCCATCACTGCTTATTATTTTATCGTGCTTAACTACATTACGATCCCACAGTAACGACTCTACAACGGTTGGCTTATCATCTGGGTAATTATTCCAATCCCATATTTGAGGAAATGTGTGAGATAAACCAACTTTGTAACCACGATATTCGAGAATTATCGAAAGCGGCTTACTTAAAAGCGCATTACACATAACTTTAAGCTTTTCACTTGAAATTGACTTGTGCCAATTACCACCATTTTCTGTCCATAATTTATATGCAGCTATATCGTTACTCAATAACGACTCAAGCATTAAATGCTCATGATTACCTAAAACCATAAATGCATTAATGGCCTGTAGGTAAGAGAATAAATCCGGGGTTTGCTCACCTCGATCAACAAAATCGCCTAAGCAAAATAAAAAATCTATTTGCGGGTCAAAATTTACTTTATTAAGTTCATGCTTTAAGGCAGGTAAGTCACCATCAAGATCGCCAATAACAAATACGCGACAATCATTATCAAGCGATATTACGTGTTTAGAGGGTGCACTTTGGATAGCGTTAGTACCTATTTTCAAAATAGACTCCTATAAATCTAACCCTATATCTAGATTAAACGTTGAGTTTATAAAGTACTAAAGTAACACACTATAATTAACATTTAATGAAGCTAAAATAATATTGGCCTCTCGGGATTGAAGTATGTTCAAGTTATAAGCAACCTTAGAGGAAACTATATTTGTACTATATTGTGATTACTTGAAAGATTTATTAACGCTAACTAGTTAACCTGACATACTTTTGAGCTAGTTCATCGAGGTTTTCACGATTATTAGGATCGGGCTTTATACAATTAATTGGGCATACAATAACGCACGTAGGGTTATCATAATGCCCTACACATTCTGTGCACTTTGCAGGGTCTATTTGATAAATTTCAGGCCCCATATAAATGGCCGTATTCGGGCACTCGGCAACACAAATATCGCAGTTAATGCATTTATTATTTATAAGCAAAGCCACTTTTTACCCTTTTTCAATTAAAATCATTATAAGACAAAAAGATGAGAAAAATTACAGCTGTGTTGAGGCTAATTTACACTCAACATTAGCTTAGTAAAAAGCCACAATTTTTAATTTTTTGGTGTGAGATACAGCCGCGAATTATGCCTGTTTTCTCTGTTGCTTTGTTGATCTCAATCAATAAAAATCGCCGTAAGGCCTCTATTTGTGAAGGTAATAGCAAAGCTAATAAATTTTTATCTAAATCGTCCTGTGGTCGCGCTTACCTATAGCTATATACCGCTGTCTTTGCTTGCAAACCCTACAAAGTGCTTTTACTACGTGGTGCAGATTGATTTCTTCTAAGAGCAGGGGTATCAAAAATATCCTATGCTTTTCGCTCAGTGGCGACCACTTTAGAACGTGACTTATTTTTAGTCTCATTCAATATTAATGCCTAGCCAGTAAATTAATTTGTGCAATTGCGCATTCCATTTTAATTCGTGCTGAGCTATTAGCTGAATGGACGGCTATTATCGGTGGTACAAAGCCATCAATAAACACTGCCCGCTCAATCCAAAGTAAAACGTCATAGCCAGTGCCTTTATTATCATTTCCTAAATCATGATCAAGGCTGAGCTGTTTTACTTTGCCGCTCTGCAAAAGTGCAATCACTTCATCAGGCCAATAGGCTCGTAACCAACCGGCTGGTGTTTCTCTTTCATCATCTAAATATACATTCATAGGTTTATCTCACTGAAAAATTTATTCAGACTCTGAAAGCAATAACTAACAACCCTTTAAGCTATATAATAATAGTTATTTTCCAGATGGTGCTGGAGCTTGATTACGTATAAACGCTGGTATGTCAAAAATATCAGAAGTTTGAGGTTTAGCTCTTGCAGCTAGCGATTGTTCGACTTCGCTACTAGGCGCATTATTGAAAGGTTCAACAATCATCTTAGCGCTTGCACCGGTTGCGATGATCAACAGCTCATAGTTAGTCGCTAGGCTTTCTATTTTTGATACACCACAAATAACTAACGCATTAGGGCTTACCTGCTGACGTACTGTATCGGTAATCAGGTTATAACTACCTAGTGAAATTTCATCTTTGCAATTTACTTGTATTATCACACCTGTACTTGATGACATATCAACTTGATTAACCAGCGGATTGTTAAGTGCACTATCAAGCGCAGTAGTAAGCTCGCTTTCTTCATCGCATTTACCAACACCTAGTACAGCATCTCCCTGGCAATCCATAATTTTAGCAAAGTCATTTAAATCAACGTTTATTAAGCCTTGATAGCAAAGCATATCGATTAATGATTTTATGAGTGAGTGGAGTATTTGGTTTGAGTGTTTAAACGCATCAAATAAGCCAATATCATTACCTAGCACTTTAATGAGTTGATCGTTTGGGAGCGTAATAACCGCATTAGCATACTCTTTGAGTTCATTTAGACCAGTTTGCGCTATATTGCTTCTAAACTCACCTTCACTACTAAATGGCAATGTAGCAACAAATATAATGGGCTTACCTTGCTCACTAGCAAGCTCTGCAATATACGGGCTAGCGCCAGTTCCAGTACCACCACCCAACCCTGTTGCACACAGTATGATATCGCAACCATTAATAAGCGTTAAAAGCTGCTCTTTACTTTCCTCTGCTGCTTGCAGCCCAACTTTAGGATCGGCGCCCGCACCATATCCATGAGTGAGCTCAGCACCTATAAGCACTGCTTCATCACTTTGTGTATGCTCAAGCACTACTTTGTCGGTATTAACACTGTACAAGTGCGCCTGATCAGACTCACGTTGCTCAAAAATACTGTTAAGCGTATTACAACCGCACCCACCAATACCAAATACACCGATTGATAAACCATCATTTTGCTGAATTAATTGAAACATAATCTAATCACTCCTTAACTTTTAAAGGAGCATAACAAATGGGTGCGTCAAAAATTGACGCACCTAAACAAGTTGGAGTTATTTATAGATGTTAGCGGCCGCTTTAAGCTTTGTAGTGATTCTTTGCCGCAGCTTTTCAGGTTTAATAACTTCAAGCCAATGAGCACATTTAAATAGCTCATCGGTTAGTTGCTCGGTATCAATCGTCCGGTAGGTAAGTAATACGTTTTTATCGTCAATCTGTTGCTTATCAGTCAGCTCACCAAGCTCAATAAAGCCTTGATTAACCGCCGAGTGCCTGGGTACTTTTACAATTAACTCAATCGCTTCTTGCGACATGCCTTTGTTAATCGCACTACGTAACGACTTTAATTGCTCAGAACTTGGCTCACGTCGTGTCTTTTGCAAAATGTGTACATTACGAATGCGGTAAACCGGCATTTGATAACACTTGTCGTGAAGCTCTCCCACCATAAACTGCGCCATTAAAACGCCGCCTTGCTCGACTAAGTTATAAAAACTTAACTCCGCAAATTTTAGCCAATGAGCCTCATCGTAAAGTACTCTATAAAGCTCAGCGCTCACGACACGCTTATGCTTAATCGCATGCTCAATTTGCGCAACTAATTTGCTATCAATATTCACTTTTAACGCCGGTTTTGGCAGGGTTGAAAGCCAATCGGGCAAATGGCCATTAACACGTTTAAGCGCCTGCTCTGCTTTAATATGAACTGAGCGTTTAACATCGCTCGATACAGATTGCGGTAGTAACTGCTCCAACAACAAATAATGCTCAGCAACTTCGCTGCTCATAACTTTTGCGTTACCACCTCGCCACTGCGCGTTAATAGACCAACCATAGGGCTTACTACGCATATCTTTTTCAAGACCAAAACAACCTTGATCGTAAAGTGATTGTAGATCGCGTTGCAGCATGCGAGTTGAAATATCAAAGTCACGTTCAAGCAATTTTTGCTGCAACTGGAATGTCGAAATAGAGCTTGGCGCTATTGGCACAAGCTCTAAAATGGATAAATGGCGGTGTGAGATCATTATATTAAATGGTGTGGAGTCATTTTTGAATTACTCTAAAGTGCTCTTGGATACTTCGTCCAAATTTTATGTCAGCTGATAAAGCTATACGATACCCACGTAAATAATGTTTATCTAACTTTGATCGATCTTTTAAAGGGACTGTTATGAGCTTTTTTTCATAACTTCAACCGCATCCCATGCAGAAATATCAACTTCAAGAGAGGCAATTATTACTTGGTTTCCAGGACTCCCCGTAATACCAAGTATTAACGTCGGAGACAGTTTTTTATCTTTAATCCAAGTACCTAGATATTTATTATTTCCTAGTTGCCAGTATTTTTCTACTCTTTCAACTATTGCAGCATCACTAGGTGGCTCTACTAAATTATACCCAACTCTATCACCTAACGTTTTATCTGTGACCTTAACTAATATAATTGACTCTGTATTCCCTTTAAACAAATCGCCATAGTTTAAAGGTTGTTGCTCAAGCCTAGTAACGTATTTTTCTGGCACACCCAAAGGGCGAAAGCTGTACTTGGAAGACTCTTTTCGCATATTAAATTCAGGCTGGTGAGTGGAAATTAATGCTTCTTCAACAGCAATTGCTGTTTGTTCATTTTCATACGGGCCTGCTATTTCGAGCTTATAGCTTGCATTTTTCAGCCAATTCTCAAATTCGATGTTATGTGTCTTTTTTTGGTGCGATGAGGCTCGTGTAGCAGACTTTCCCCGCCCCGCATATTTAATTTTGAAAAGCCTTTGGGTCTCTGTATATATAGACATACTGTTCATTAACTTTCATAGATATCCTTTTTAAAAATTAAAGCTTATAAGTCCAGTTCTTAATTACCTTCTTTGACTTACCAAGCGTACCTGTAATCAATTGGTCATATTATTCACTTAGTATTTATTTAAAACAAAATTCTAGACTGAGTAATGAAGACTTTTAAAAGCCCCCTGCCATCAAATTTAAATATTTCTTCTGAACAAAGCGATGTAAAAAACGTTATCAGCCATATTCGTAAATTCATTAGTCGTCGGACCAATAATACAGATGACGTAGACGATCTTGTGCAAGAAGCTCTAATAAGAACATTAAATAGAAATGATACATCAGAAATTGAAAACTTTCAGGCGTACATAAATCAAGTCGCAAAGTCTGTTATGTATAGTGATTGGCAAAAAAATAAAAGCCAGCCAAATAATGCAGAAGATATTGAGCTTTTTACAAATGATAATAGCGATCCAGAAGCGCAGTCTATTACAGAGCAAAAGCTCGAGCTTGTTAAAAGTGCGTTGGAAGAATTGCCACCGTTAAGAAGAAAAGTATTTAAGCTTCGACGTATTGACGGATTAAGTCGCGAAGAAATTAGTCTGCAATTAAATATGAGCCAAGAATCTGTAAAAAAACATATTACGCGCGCAATGATACAAATAACGCTTAGCATTGAAAAAAATCAATAAAAATGTCCCCTTTATCACACTTTTACGCTCTTTATATTTAATAAACGCAGGTTAGGTTTTTTAATGAACGAACAACGCTTAGAACAGGCAGCAGATTGGGTAGATCGGATTAATGATTTAAATGATCATGACCGTGAAGAACTATCGCTTTGGTTAAAATGCACAGAAAATAAGAATGCATTTGAAAAAATAGCCAATGTATTTGGCGATCCTGCTGTTAAACAGGCTCTACACATTTACACTAATCAAAATAGTTTACCGACTCCAATAATTGCGTCTAATAGTAAACGTTTTAGGACCTTACCTATGCTCGCGTTAGCAGCTAGTTTTAGCGCTATCGCTTTTGCAGTGTACTGGCTTGCTATATCTCAACAGGCATTGTCACCAACACCTATTGCAAAAACCGCAGTTAAACCTAACCAGCCTCAGCTTTTAGAAGCACATTTAGGTAAACGTGTATCGCAGTTATTAGATGACGGTTCATATTTACACTTAAATGCAGATAGTGCGTTAACTACGCACTTGCTACCACACTCAAGGCAAATCGAATTAAAAAAAGGACAGGTTTTTTTTGATGTAGCCAAAGATAAAACACGGCCATTTATAATAAATTCAGGACAAGCAAGCATTAAAGTACTGGGTACTTCTTTTGATGTAGAGCGCAATAAAAATGAAGTAGTGGTAACTGTGTACGAAGGCAAAGTAGAGGTGTCGGCTTTAGATAAAGTGATATTAACTCCCTCTCAACAAGCTGTTATAAAAAATGGCCATATAACTGTAGATTATAGCCAGCAGTTAGCACAGCTCCCTGCTTGGCGAATGGGTTGGATTGATGCAGAAAAAGAACCTCTAACCAGTGTTATTAAACAATTACAGCGTTACAGCCCTATGGTAATTAAAGTGGATAACATACTAAATAACACACTAATTAGCGGACGATTTAATCTCGAAACGCCACAACAAAGCCTTATGCTCATTGCATCAACTTATAACTGGAAAGTAGATAAGAAGAACAACGTACTTCATTTAACGTTACCTTAAATGAGTAAAAAAATATGACTGTATTACTTTGATTAAACGATTATGCTAAAACAGGTACGTACATTAAATAAAAATATTTTAGCGTACTTTTTTATTGGTGTTAGTTGTTTAACAACATTGCCTAGTGCAGCAAAAAATACAAGTACCTTTATTTATATACCAGCGGGTTCTCTCAATGATAGCTTAAGAGAGGTAGCAAATGCATATGCAGTCTCTTTTAGTAGTAACCCTTCACTTATCAGCGACAAAACTACGTCCACCTTAATGGGCGATCATACACTTGCTCAAGCACTCGATTTTTTATTAAAAGGCAGCGAGTTAACATATAAAATTCAAGACAAAGGTTTTGTTATTTTTCAAAAAAAAATAACAACCAATAGCGAAGTGCTTGAAGAAATAACAGTAAAGGGTATTCGCTATTCATTAGCTAGCTCACGAAATTTAAAACACAATAATAAAACGATTAGTGAAGCAATTTCAGCACAAGATATTACCGATATTCCCAATACTAACTTGGCCGAGGCCTTACAGTATATTCCTGGCGTAGCAATTACTCGCGAAGCAGGCGAAGGTCGCCAAGTATCAATACGAGGTAACTATCCTGATTTTAGCTTGGTGACACTCAACGGCATGCCCGTGTTAGCAAATAATGATTCACCTATGGATAGCCGAGTGCAAAAACAGCGAGATCGTTCTTTCGACTTCAATATTTTACCTGCCGAACTTTTTAAACAAATACATGTAATTAAAGCATATTCCGCCGATAAAATTGCAGGTGGAATATCTGGAACAATGGCATTACAAACTATAAACCCTCTAGATAATGAGGGGTTTAAGTTTATTATCACCCCAGAAGTTGGCTACAACGACTATGTGGGTACAGGCGCAAAACGCTATTCAAGCTTAATTTCTAACACGTGGAATAATTGGGGAATACTTGCAAGTGCTGCATACACAACCAGAGAGTCGTTAGAGCAAGGTGCTAATACATTTCGCTGGCGTAATATCGCAATAGATGGGGCTGACCTATCGGCTTTAACCCAATCACAAGCACTGCATTTGACTCAAGGCGATTATATAGTTCCTCGCGGTAATCGTTACTCAGTATGGCAATCTGCACAGCAGCGATTTGGGGCAAACCTATCTGTAGAGTATAAAAATGAAAACACCCATTTTGATTTTGATATGCTCTCAGGTTTTTTAAAAGGAGATAGGTATGAATATCATTTATACCCTAGAGGGGAGCAGTCTACGCCTATAATTAAAGGGCTAACAACAATTACAGACATTCAAGCTAATGAAAATAATGAGTTAGTGTATGCACGTTATGAAAATGCACGAGTCGCAACAGAAAGTAGAACCCAAAAAATAAATACGGCATATCAACAAGGTGTGCTATCGCTTACGCAACAAGTGAATAAAAATTGGAAAGTAAATGCCATATTAGGAAAAGAACAATCAAAGTATGACATTCCTTACAGCAATAAGATTTATACCCAAGGCATAAGTGACGTTACGATTGATTATCGTAAAACTCCATTTTATGCAGATATTAACTACAGTGAAAATTTAAAAAATCCTACAATGTGGCAAATGCATCATGGTGATATAGAACAATACAATTCAAATAGTGAATACACCTTCGCAAAATTAGATTTTAAATATGACATTAATAGTTTAATAAAACTGCAATTTGGAGCTGATTGGACTCTGTTTGAAAATAAAATGTATAACGCACAGCAAAACGATATTTTTTTTAATGAATTAACCAACACACCACAACAATTAACTAACCTTACTGCGTCGTATGTTTCACCGCAAAATGCACACAAAAGCCTACAATGGTTAAAAATAAACACTAATGAGGCACTTAAACTTTATGGCATCGACCCATTCAACATACAAAATAATAGTTCATCAATCACCACTGAAACCGAGCATATACAAGAATATAGCAGAGGAGCTTATACTTTAATAAGCACAGAGCAGGCACAATGGGAAGCTCATATAGGTTTACGTTACCAAGCAGAATCTATAACATCTCACACCCAAGCCCCTTACTCTCCTATTTCATATAGCCTTTGGCTTCCAACTTTTAATGGATCATATTTTATAAACGATAAATGGCGATTACGTGTAGGACTTTCTAAAAACTATTCAAAACCATTACTGAACTCACTAAGTTTTGATGGTTTAAACGATACCCTAAATAGTACAAAATATATATTTAACTCAAAACTAAAACCTTACTTATCTTATAATACCGATATCTCCTTAGAGGCAGATTTTAGTAGTCGTAGTACGTTTAATATATCACTCTTTTATAAAGGTTTAGATGATTACATAGTTACCACACAAGTCCCTTTATCAAAAACTTTAGAGTCTACAGTCCCCAATATAAATAACCTTTGGCTAAGTAATGCAGAATCAGCTTATCAATGGGGAGCGGAAATAAGTTTAAATTATTTAATACATAATTCTGACTGGGGTATCAACCTACAAACAACTTACAATAAAGGCAAAGTCACGTATTACGACTCAAATAATGGCTCAGCTTTATTTAAAAAAAACCTACCTTTTTTATCTAAAATAACCGCCTCAAGCATGATCTTTTACGATCATCCTAAGTTCAATTTTAAACTAGGCGCTATTTTTAGAGATAAATATTTAGTTCGGGCAGGCAGTCTTTTGCTCGATGAAAACGAAACGGGGTTTATGCCAACTATTTATTGGGATGCAAATATAAATTATTATTTTTCTAATCATTGGAAACTTAAATTTAGCGCATTTAATCTCAGCAATGAACAAGAGCGACAATACAGTAATTCAACACTAAGAGCCTACAACTCAACCACAAGTGGTCGCACTTATTACTTGGGGTTGAGTTATCACTACTAGGTAATCTCCCCTGTTTTTAGATCAACCCTAAAATTCTCACCTTGGCTATGCTTACTAAATTTTGCCATTACTTTTATTAACAAAGCTAAGTATTGCTGTGTTTGCGTATCTGTTATACATGTCGATTTAGCTAAAAAATCATTTAGCTGTTGATAAGTAATACGCTTTTGAGGCGTTATATCTGCAGTTACATCGCCATTTCTTAATACATAAAAATCTTGAAGCCATTCTTTTGTTGATAAAGCTTTCAGTTGAATTAACAAATTAGGCGAGACCTTACTTAAACACTGCATATTTGTTAACCAATCAGCCAAATAGTGATTATTGTTTAGCCATGTCACTAAATCTTTTGGCCAATCGCGTTTTAAAAAACGCTGACTAATAAGTCCAAATAAATGCTGTTTAGTAAAATCACCATAATTTTTTGAGCTCAAAATAGTTCGGTCAAAGTTACTAAGGTTATGCCGATTACGATATAACCATTCCTCTTCATATAAACCAAATAAATCATTAAAACCAGGAACATCGTCTAATGTATGAGTACTTACCAATGCGGTTTGCTCAGCTAAATTTAGCTCTGCAACCTTATATGCAGCTTTATAAGCAGCTAAACTTGGCACTTGTACATTAACTAACTGTGAGTCCCGATTACTTGTTACCAGCGCAGTATCATTTAGATGCATATGTCCTGCAAAATGTAGTGTTAGTCCTGTATCTGCAAGTATTTGTGCTGTACGGGGTGTAGGCACTCTAGGTAGGGAAAAGTGGCCACGGCTAAACACTTTATGTAATTCATCATTCGCATTATCGTAAAACTCTCCCATTGGAAAGTGACTAAATGCGATCAGTGTTTTGTTTTGCTCTTTTGACCTTTTTACAACCGTTTTTATCCACTTTAACAGTAAGGGCTTTGCATCAATTAAAGCATTATAGCCGGCACTAGACGATCCCTTAAAAGTGAGTGGCGAATTTTGCCATTGTGGTGCATACACATTGGCATCTATTGCCATTAACCAAACATCTTTTATGGGCTCAACTAAGTAGCTCGCATCTGGCATCGTGATACAATGATTCATATCATGAGGGTCACACCATATAAACTCTCGGTTTTTATAGGGTGTTTCATATAACACGTCACTTTTATGTTTGCTAAATCCAAAGTCATTAAGTGTGCTTAATATTTCAGTGTATCCCCAGTTTTTTAAACCATCATCACATACAGACTGCTTAGTCATACACTTTTCATGTTGATAACTATACACGCCAAACTCTTTACCTTGAGCCGTTAAGAAGTCAGCTTTACCTGCCACAGTTGTAAATGGCTTTACGGGGTCATGATTGCCTGGAATCGCAAAAAAACGCATCCCATATTTTTTTCCATAATGGCCTAAAATACGTGCCAGAGCCCTTACATTAATGGGTTGGCCGTCATCAGTAAAATCGCCAGGTAAAACGACTAGCTTAATTTCTTTTTCTACCAGCTCATCTAATACATGTAAAAAAACGAAATAATTTTCATTGAAAAGTCGCGTTGAGTGAAGCTGCGCATACATACTGCGCACCAGTAATGGTTGCTTTGACCCTACATCCTTTGGTAGCTCTATGTTGTCTGTATTATGTAAATTAGCAAAAATATCATGTAGATGAATATCGGCTAAAAATGCAACTTTAACCGTCTCCATCTTCGCCTGACTTTTAACCTCGAAGTACTCAATAGCACTCACTTTAAATGTGATACATAACCCAATCCATAGTGCTAACCACACAGTTTTTACTTTAATCATTATGGTTTATCCAGTTTTCAATCACCTTATTAACTAGAGAGTAATAAAGGATAAAAGGGGACATAAAACTTTAAAAAAGTGTTTTTCTATTATGAAGCTTTTATTAAATCCATATTTTTATGTCCCCTAATTTATAAATGCTCGCTCTTAGATAGCAAACTCAACAATTGAGACACGCTATGCCACTTTTTATTTTTATTATATTTGTAGGTCATATAACCAGCGTTAACGCTAAGCCATTAAACACAATGCAAATTATTGGCTCACATAACAGTTATAAAAAAACATTAAACGTAGGCGTTAAACATAAATTAAATGATTTAAACCCTAAATTAATGGCTAGTATTGATTACGGTCATTCTCCTATTACTAAGCAGTTAAATAGCGGTGTTCGCCATTTAGAAATTGACGTTTTAAAGGACCCTAATGGGGATTTATACATAAAACCCTGGGCTAATTCTTTTGCAACCCCTCCTTTGTTTAATGAGTTAGAAAAAAAGCAATTAGCTACTCCCGGATTTAAAGTAATGCACATCCCAGATATTGATGTGCAAAGCCATTGTGTATTGCTTAGTGGATGTTTGAATACATTGAAAACATGGTCAGAGGCAAACCCGCAGCACTTTCCTATTGTTGTAATGCTCAATGTAAAAGAAACGCGATCAGATTTAGTGCTTGGGAATAATCCACTTAAGTTTACATCGAAGGATTATTATTTACTCGATGAAGTAATTCGAAAGTCGTTACCTAGCTCATTATTTACACCTGATAACTTACGTAAAATACCGTTATCTTTAAACCAAACAGTCGTTAAGTTTGGGTGGCCAAGTACACGCGCCTTGGCAGGTAAGTTCATATTCTTATTTGATGGCAATACACAACAATCAGCCCTTTATAAACAAAATAGGTCCTCGTTAAAAGGGGCTTGTATGTTTGCCAATTATGATGAAAGCGAGCCCGAAGCTGCTTTTATGGTTGTGAACAATCCTACACTCAACTTTTATAAAATTCAGCAACTTGTACTTAAAGGTTACATGGTGCGTACCCGCGCAGATGCAACTTTAAGTGCAACCAATTCTCAGCGAACAATTCAATTTAACGCCGCAAAAAGTAGCGGTGCTCAAGTAATTTCGACCGATTTTATACCCGGCTCGCCACAACAGGCGCGCTTTAACTATGTGGTTCAATTTGACGAAGGTCATTTAGTGCGCACTAACCCTTTTATTAATAATCAACTTTAAATTAAAAACCAAGGAAGCATCATGTTAAACAAACCATCTCGTACGCTTTTAGCAACTGCTATAATGAGCACGTTAGGTATTTCAAACTATCTACATGCAGAGCAAGGTGTAAAGCCAGAAGTAGAAGAAATAGTTGTACAGGGTTATCGCAACAGTTTGTTAAAAGCAAAAGATTTAAAACGAAATGCTGTGGGCGCACAAGACTCTATTGTCGCTGAGGATATTGCTGATTTTCCAGATCTAAACCTAGCTGACTCACTACAACGAGTGCCTGGCATTGCGATTACTCGAGAAGGTGGCGAAGGCCGACAAATTTCATTACGAGGCTTAGGGCCAAACTTTACACAAGTACAACTTAACGGTATGGAGGCTTTGGGTACGTCTTCTTCGGCAATGGATAGCCGAGGCTCAGTCAGCAGATCACGCGCCTTTGATTTTAACATATTTGCTTCTGAGCTATTTCAGCGCGTTGACGTAAAAAAATCTTTTTCAGCCGAAATGGATGAAGGTGGTATAGGCGGAACTGTTGGACTTCATACAGCAAAACCATTTGATTTTGATGGTTTTAATACTGCAATATCAGGTCAACTTGGTGACAATTCACAAACTGATGATGTTAGCCCACGTTTTGCAGCTCTGATCTCAGATACTTGGGATGATAAGTTTGGCGCATTATTTTCAATTGCATACAGCAAACGTGATGTAAATGAGCAAGGTTACAATACGTATCGCTGGCGCAAAAAAAATGCTTCAGGCTCTGATATCTCAAATCTTTCAGGTGAACTACAAGACAAAATAAATAACGAAGAAGTGAGCTTTTCACGCGGTAATCGCTATTCGTTATTTGAGAATGATCAAGAACGCTTAGGTACAACGCTTTCGCTACAGTATCGCCCCACTAATAATTTTGAACTCGGCTTTGACGCGGTATATGGCGAACTTAATAACGATCGTAATGAATATCATCTACAAAATAGGGGCTCAAGTTCAACAGCTATTGGCTGTACTGGACCGGCTTACAATAACGAGCAAATATGCTCAAAGCTCACAACACTTGAAATAAACGAAAATAACGATGCTATTTATTCAGTATTTGAAAATGCAGCTATTCATTCAGAAAGCCGTAGCCAATATGCTGATACCCAAATAAGTCAGTTTGTATTAGATAGTGATTGGCAAATTACAGAAGATTTAAATATGACCGCCTTAGTTGGGCGTTCACAAACCAAGTTTAATACAGGCAGTGTTAAAGTTTACCTAGAGACATTTGGCGATGAAACTATTGATTATCGCGAGGATACTTATTATGGAGAAAATACATATGGGTTTGATCCTACTGACAGTAGTTTATTCCGCTATCACGAAATTGATATATCTGAAGAAGAAATAACTAATACATTTGACTCTATAAAATTAGATTTTAATTACACACTTAACAGTACTTCAAATATAAAATTCGGTGTATCTAATAAAAAGTTTGAAAGTGAAAACGGTGAAACTAAATCTGATAACGTTAACCGTAGCGATTGGGAAAATGGCGTACTTAATGACACAGTCGACTCAAGCCTGACATTTACAAATACAGCACACAATAAACAGCAATGGGTAAGTGTCGATGTACTAGGCACGCTAGCAAGTATGAATATCGATCCTAATTTAGATAATCCAGATTTTACCGATAACGTACAAGAAAAAACCTTTGGGGCTTATTTGCAATACGAAGCTGAATGGGAGCTAGGCTCAGGTTACTTAATGGGTAATGCTGGTGTACGTCATTACGATACTAAAACCAATGCCATTGGTTTAATAAATGGAGAGGTAGTTGATGTTGAAAACACCTACTCAGGACTATTACCTGCTATAAATTTAGTTTGGGATAGTAATAACAGTTTAGTACTGCGTGCAAGCTATGGGGAAAACCTAACCCGCCCTTCGCTCGGTGCATTAGTGCCAACAGGTGTTGTACAAAATGATGCCACATCAACCAATGGCCTCAGTATCAGTTCAGGAAACCCAAACCTTAAACCTTACGAATCTGTTAACTTTGACTTTTCAGTCGAGTATTATTTTGAAAACATTGGGTACGCGGCCGTAAGTTACTTCCATAAATCTATCGATAACTTCATTATCACCGAAACATATGATATTCCATACAGTCAAACTGGATATCCTCTTAGCTTTTTAGGCGACGTAGACGAAAACGGTAATCCGCAAACAGCAAATACTGTTTTTACTGTTATTCAGCCACAAAACTTAGATGAAAGTGATATTAGTGGCTGGGAGCTCGCTTTTCAACGAGACCTCGACTTTTTACCAGCCCCATTTAATAACTTAGGTGTTATTGCTAACTATACATTTGCTGATGGTGAAGCACTGTACCGTAATGTGGGTAATTCAGGTAGTGATCAATATAAATCATTCCCTGGTCTGTCAGAGCATTCGGGTAACTTTACAGTATATTACGATTCTGATTCATGGGGCGCACGCGTTGCAGCAGCTTATAGAAGTGACTATATCGCATCGGTACAAGCGGGTAACGGCGATGAAGACGAAAATGGTTTTCATGCCAGTACATATATAGATGCATCAGCATTTTATCAGGTTAATGAAAAGCTAAAGCTCACTATAGAAGCCAGTAATTTGACTAATGAACGAGAAGAGCAATATTCAGACTCTAATGATCGTTTATACAATACGACGGTAAATGGCCGTACTGTTTATTTAGGTGCAAGTTATCGCTTTTAAGTTATAAAGATGAGGCTCCACTTTTGTGTGGAGTCTCTAGGGTCTGTTGTTCTTTCAAGGTTAAATTTGCAGCAGTCTGTTTGGTATTTAGGCAAGGCAGAGCCTATGTAGTGTGGTTATTCCCCATAAATGGGCGATAACGTAGCATTAATGCCAAACAGACGCTGCCCAAAGGGTTCTTTCTAGGGGCTATTTACTCTTTGTTGCTCGGTTTTTACTTAGCCCACTAGGTTACAAACCTCGCGCCGCGATTAAATAGCCCCTAGTTTGAACAAATTTTAATCCGCAAAGATCAACAGACCCTAGTTATTCTTTAAGGACTCATCAAAAAAGATGACTTATAAATTCACTTAATTAAATAAAGCACTCGTTGTAAATCTATTTTCAATGGCTTTAACCAGCATGGCTTAAAACTACTTTTAATTTATTTGCTGAACAGATTGAGTTACGTTGTTTACCAGTGCCTTTATTGCAGAGTTATGAAATCAAAGTTATATAAAATTTTATTGCCTAACTTCAGTTCTTACCCCTTAATCTCTAATGAAATTTTAAAGTACCGCTGTTAATATTGCCTAAAACCTAAATAATAAAGTAGTTCTGATGGCAGCTATTTATTCTCTCGATGATTTACGTTATTTTTGCACCATAGTAAAATTAGGTAGCTTTAAAAAAGCATCAACAAGCCTTGATATGTCACTATCAACTATAAGCCGTAGAATACGTTTATTAGAGCAGGCTCTGCAATTAACACTCCTAAATCGAGATGCCCATAGAGTTACACTTACGCATACCGGCGAGTTATATTACGACCGCTATAGTAAGTTATTTGACGAAGTAGAGTGTATTGAGCAGGCACTTTGTGATGAAAAAGACCAACCCAAAGGGAAAATTAGGATCTCTGCACCCATTTACATGGGTAAACACTTTTTAAGTGCTATTTTTTGTGATTTTTTACTGCTATATCCCGATATTCAACTAGATTTACGCTTTTCCAATAACCTTATTGATATTGAAAAAGAAGGAATTGATATAGCGTTTAGAGTAAGAAACCCAGCCATTGAAGATTGGGTGATTAGAGAACTTAAGCTTACTCATAATCTGCTGTGTGTTCACCCCGATTATGAACATCATCCCATCACTCATCCTGAGCAATTAGAAGATCACCCAAAAGTTACGTGCGTTGGGTTAGTTCCGTGGCAGTTAAAAAATCAGCAAACGAGCGAAGAGTATAGTTTTAATCCAAACACGCATGTCCGGCTAGAAGTTGATGAAATTCAAATGATGAAACAAGCCGTTGAGTCTGGTGTAGGCATTAGCTACATTCCTGATTATATAGCATTGCCTCTTATTGAAGCCACAAAGCTTAAACGTATTCTTCCTGACTGGAAAAGTAACGGGCAGCCATTTTCTATACTTTATCGCGACAGAAAACAAATACCTTATCGAGTGCGATTACTGATAGACCATACACTGCAACACTTTAATAATGTGTAGCAGTGTGGGTTTTAATCATTGCAATAATTAAGCTAATTCGACGTTTAAAAACTAAGCCTAAGTACAATTACACCTAAAAATGCTGTTGCTAATCCTATCACTTCTTGGCGGGTAAACGACTCTTTTAGAATGATGCGTGAGTAGAGCAAAATAATTAAAATGTTCATTCCGGAAATTGCCGAAACTAGTCCTGTATTACCAATTGCAAAAGCAGATATTATTGCCACCATACCTGCTACGTTTGTTAACCCAATAAGTAATCCGCACGAAAATGTTTTACGCGCAGACCAATACGTATCAGAGCTGTCTTGCGCTGCAAGTGCATTTTTACGTTTTACTAACCAACTGACAGCAAATAAAAAGCTGCCAAACCCAAACATAGAGGTTAAAGTTGCAAACGTATCGGCCTCAAGAAGTGTTGATTGCTTACCCATTAAATCATTAAATGCAAAGGCAAGTGCAGCGAGTAATCCCCATTGTGCACCTTGTAGGTTGTTCAACGAAATATCGCTTGAATAACGAATGATATAAAGGCCACCAAAAATAATGAAAAAGCCAATTAATTGAATTGTTGTTAAAGTCTCCTGCCACAATAAAAAAGCAAATAAAAGGACAAACAGAGGCGTTAATCCAGATAAAATACTAATTAAAGACGCTTTACCAACCGAAAACCCTTTATGCAACAAACCATTAGCAGCAAAAGAGCCAAACCCTAAAGCCAGCCCAACCGTAATGTCTGCCCAGCCATACCATGTGTGCTCAAACACCACAGTACCTAGCGCACTAATAATAAACCCAACAAAGAATACACCGAATAATAATAAGTTACGGTTAATCTTTTTTTGCGACGTCCATTGATACAATACCCCTCGAGCACCAAAAAAAACGGTCGCGAGTAATGCAAAAATTATCCACATACAAAATGATTCCTTTAAAAAGTAATGGGGTAACCGTGAGGAGCGATTTAACAACACGTGTTAAGTACGAATATCCATTATATTCGCTTTTAAAATTTTATAAATAAGCATTAATGATAAGGTAAATTCCATAAATGGTATCTAAAAAATAGCAGATGAAGATATAACTGCTCAGCGTCACTCTATTTAATAAAATAGCTTTGAGCAGTTATTAGAATGGGTCCTAACTGACCTCTTTGAATGGATTTCGGGTATCTTGGTGTGCATCTAGGTTACGCATTAAAATAGCGTGATCTAAGTTAACGCTCTCATCTAGCGGGATTTTTACAATGTGACCAGAACCTTTAGCTTCGCTAATACTTTCTCCCTTTTTGTTTTGCATGTATTCAAGCGTAAAAGAAATGTTTCCCTGCGGGGTCATCAGTTCAAGTGAGTGGCCGGTGCAAAATTTATTTTTAACGTCTATGTTAACTAAGCCATTTTCGCAGCGCCCAAGTACTTCACCCACAAATTGCTGCTTATTAGATACCGAGTGACCGTATTCATAGTTTTGATATTCTTGATGGGCATGGCGTTTTAAAAAGCCTTCGGTGTAGCCTCTATGTGCTAAGTTCTCAAGTGTTTTGAATAAGTTAGTATCGAATGGTTTACCCAAAGCCGCGTCATCTATTGCTTTTCGATACACTTGTGCAGTGCGCGCCACATAATAAAATGACTTAGTGCGCCCTTCTATTTTTAAACTATGTACACCCATTTTTGTTAACTGTTCAACATATTGAACGGCGCGTAAATCTTTTGAGTTCATAATATACGTGCCGTGTTCATCCTCAAATGCAGGCATATATTCACCAGGGCGGCCTTGCTCCTCTAACATAAATACATCGTTACTCGGCGCGCCCTCACCAAGGGTAGGAATCACCTGTTTGGGATCAAACTTATGCACCATGTCACCGGTTTCGTTCTCAACGCCTGGTTTTACATCGTAATTCCAGCGGCATGCATTTGTACAGGTACCTTGGTTTGGGTCGCGTTTGTTTATATAACCAGAGAGCAAACAACGCCCAGAATACGCCATGCATAATGCACCATGTACAAACACCTCAAGCTCCGTATTTGGGCAGAGCGTGCGTATTTCTTTTATTTCTTCAAGCGAGAGCTCGCGAGATAAAATAACCCGCTCAATGCCTTGTTTTGCCCAAAACTGTACACTTGCAAAATTAACTGCGTTTGCTTGCACAGATAAATGGATAGGCATCGCCGGCCACTTTTCACGAACAAGCATAATGAGCCCAGGGTCTGACATAATCAGCGCATCGGGCCCCATAGCTATAACCGGTTCAATATCTTGTAAGTACGATTTAACCTTAGCGTTATGCGGGGCAATATTTGATACCACATAAAACTTTTTATTTAGTGCGTGTGCTTCATTAATACCTATTTGTAATGTGCCTAGGTCAAACTCATTATTTCGTACACGCAAACTATAACGAGGCTGCCCTGCATATACGGCATCTGCACCATAAGCAAAGGCATAGCGCATATTTTTTAAGCTCCCTGCTGGGCATAACAGTTCAGGTACAAAAGAAGTTAAAGAAGAAACAGTTGGCATGTGCGCTCCATACATCGAACCGAGTATAAGTCGGTTGCATGATTAATTAATTTACAAGCGCGGCATTATAAATCCGCCAAGCATTGTGCTTTTGATCAAGATCACAAAACAGCAATCAAACTGGTTTTTAATAAAATTAGGATTTTTCAGCTAAAGCGCGTATAATTCGCGCCCGTTAATATTCACACTTTTACTTATAAATTATTGGAGCATAAAGATGGCTTTAGAGCGTACTTTCTCAATCGTAAAACCAGATGCAGTAGCTAAAAACCACATTGGCGCTATCTACAACCGTTTCGAAACTGCTGGTCTTAAAATCGTTGCAGCTAAAATGGTTCACCTTTCACAAGAGAAAGCTGAAGGTTTCTACGCAGAGCACAGCGAGCGTCCTTTCTTTGGCGCTTTAGTATCTTTCATGACATCTGGTCCAGTAATGGTTACAGTTCTTGAAGGCGAAAACGCTGTTCTTAAAAACCGTGAAATCATGGGTGCTACTAACCCTGCTGAAGCACTAGCTGGTACTTTACGTGCAGACTACGCTGATAGCATCGACGAAAACGCTGTTCACGGTTCTGACGCTGTTGAATCTGCTGCTCGCGAAATCGCGTACTTCTTCGCTGACGAAGAGCTTTGTTCACGTACTCGTTAATTCGAACTCGTTAACAAAATGAAAAGGGCTTTCGGGCCCTTTTTTAGTCATTACGTAAAGTATTCATAAGCACATTTTTTGATATTTTACTTAATGATTAAACTGAGTGAATTGTGTACAATTCGTCCTTGTAAATTTTTATCTCCACCGTCACCGATTGAGGTTGTTTCATGACCGAGCAAAAAAAGATTAACTTATTAGATTTAAACCGAGATGCAATGCGCGAGCTATTTGTATCGTTCGGTGAAAAGCCATTTCGTGGCGACCAGGTGATGAAATGGATTTATCATTTTGGCGTAGATAACTTCGACGAAATGAGCAACGTAAATAAAAAGCTTAAAGAAAAGCTTAAAAACGAATGCGAAATTGTTGCACCAGAAATATCTGTACGCCAACAAGCAAGCGACGGCACAATCAAATACGCATTAGTACTTGAAGGCGGCCAAGAAGTAGAAGCGGTGTGGATCCCAGAAAAAGAACGTGCAACGTTATGTGTATCTTCACAAGTTGGCTGTGCTTTAGAATGTACGTTTTGTTCTACCGCGCAACAAGGCTTTAACCGCAACTTAAAAGTATCAGAAATTATTGGCCAAGTATGGCGCGTAGCTAAAGATATTGGCCTTGATGGCAACAGCGAAAAACGCCCTGTTACTAACGTAGTAATGATGGGTATGGGCGAGCCATTACTTAACGTTAAAAACGTAGTACCAGCTATGGAATTAATGATGGACGACTGGGGCTTTGGCTTATCTAAGCGCCGCGTAACATTAAGTACATCGGGTGTAGTACCTGCACTTGATTTATTAAAAGAGAAGATTGACGTAGCGCTTGCTATTTCACTTCACGCCCCAGATAACGCACTGCGTGATATTTTAGTACCTATTAATAAAAAGTACCCTATTGAAGAGTTTTTAGCGGCATGTCGTCGTTACATTGATGGCTCTAAAGCAAATAAAGACGTAACCATTGAATACGTAATGCTTAACGGCGTTAACGACAGCACTGATCAAGCTCACGAATTAGTTAAAACGTTAAAAGGTACACCGTGTAAAGTGAACCTTATTCCATTTAACCCGTTCCCGGGTAACGAATACACGCGCTCTAGCAATAGCCGAATTGACCGTTTTTCTAAGGTTTTACAAGCAGCCGGCATTACCTGTATTGTGCGCCGTACTCGAGGCGATGATATTGACGCAGCCTGTGGTCAATTAGCAGGTGATGTAGTTGACCGTACAAAACGTATGGCGAAAAAGAAAATGCGTGACGATAACGCCATTAGCGTTAATATTCAGCAAGCATAAGCCTATATCCACCCTGCGTAATTTACCTATGTAGGGTGGTTAAGTTGTTTATTTTTAAATAAATGATGCAACACGAGAGGTTTTAGGTAAGATAGGCGCTATGGACAAAAATAAAGAGACAAGGTAATGCGATCTATACTTGCTTTAACACTATCAGCACTTGCCCTAAGTGGCTGTGTTAGCGAAAGTAGTTATAACGGAAGTAACAAACCTGTCGTCAATAATAAAATTAACAATGCTGGCGCAGCACGCACACGTATAGCTTTAGCCCTTCAGTACTTAAAAGCGGGTAATAACTCCCAAGCAAAATATAATTTAGAACGCGCATCTGAATTTGCCCCAAACTTACCTGAAGTTCACTACTCTCTTGCTTATTACTACCAACAAGTTGGCGAAAACGCACGTGCAGATAAAGCTTACCAAAAAGCACTTGATATCAAACCAGACGACCCTAATACCCTAAATAACTACGGCGTATTTTTGTGTGGTATTGATGAATACGACCGCGCGACAGACCAATTTTTGAAAGCCATTGACGTACCCAGCTATATTCGAGTTGCCGAAAGCTACGAAAACTTAGCCTTATGTGCCATTGAGTTTGACGACTTTGAAAACGCTGAAAGCTACTTTAAGCAAGCGCTCAATCATAGCTCACAACGTACATCTACTTTAATAAGTTTAGCAGCACTGTACTACGCTAAAAGCGATTTACACAAAGCCGGCGAACTTGTAAAACGATACGACGATACAGGGCGAGTATCTTCTCGTGCTTTAATGCTCAGTTATTTAGTAAAAAACAAAATGGGACGAATAGAAGAGTCGGAAAAAATAGCCGCTACTATTTTACAAACTTACCCAAGTAGCAACGAAGCTTACGCAATAAGAGAAAAGCGCACACGCTTTAACGAGTTTGAAATGCTACGCGAAAAATACCGCAAAGCTAAATTAGATGAGTTAAAAGAAGACGAAACGGGCGCTTACGTTGGCGCTAAACCAAAAATAAAAATTGTCAGGAAAAAAAGCGCATCGCTTGATAACTCTATCAGCTTAGTTGCTAAAAACAATAAACCAGAAACACTACCACTAGCAGCGCAAGACGCAAACCCAGTTATAGCGCGAAAAACACAAATAGAGCCAGCACAAGCAGCAACTAGCAACCAAGTTAATGAAAGCACAAAGCAGCTAGCAAATGTAGCACCTGCAGTTACAAACAAAGCTCCTGCAGCAAAACCGGCACCAAGTGAAAAAGTATTAACACCAAGTGCACCAACCGATACATCAGCAGTTATGCTAGCACTTACTACAGAGCACGACTCGGCAGATAACATTGCTCCTCAGCCAAAAAGCAAACAAAAAAGTACATCTAAACCGAGTGTTTCTAAGCCAACGACTGCTAACGCTGTGAACGCTCCTGCGACAACCGACGATGAAGTTAAAATAATTTCATTTGGCGCACCTAAAACAGCCAATTTTAACTCGCCGAAAGCAACAAATAACACAATAACTGCACCTGTAAGTACAGTAAAAAATGAAGGCGCTGACGTAGTATTTTACGAAACCACTAAAGATGCCGGCGTGTTTAAAAATAACGATTACCAAAGTAGCTCAGATATAGAGTTTAAACCTTACGATGCAGTGAAAAAAACCGAGCCACCAATGCTCAATCCTAAAGTGCCCGCTTTGCGAGTACCGTTTCATGTAATTGCTGCTGGCGAAAACCTATTTAGCATTTCGGTGCGATACAATGTTAAACTACAAAAACTCTTGCAATGGAATGGTTTGAAAGAGTCGGATCGGGTGATGAACGGAAGTAAAATTTACCTAAACGATCCTAATATTTATTACGAAATTAAAGCTGGCGATTCCCTTTACGATATAGCTACCCAGCGGCATGTATTAATTGATGAATTAATGCGATGGAATAAATTAAGTCCTGATATAGCATTAACGCCAGGACATAGACTTTTACTAGTGGATCCAGACTCGTACACATTATGAATGAAGAAAATACGCAAGCTCAAAGCGAGCAACCTACGGTAGGCCAAATACTAAAAAAACACCGTGAGCAAGCAAGCGTTAGCATAAAAACTATCGCAGCCCCATTAAAGCTGTCTGAATTACAAGTACAGCGCCTTGAAAACGACGAATTTGCATTACTAGGTCCTATTACGTTTGTAAAAGGGTATATAAAAAACTATTGCCGCGAATTAAAAGTTGATAGCGCACCGATAATAGCGATGATGCCTGCGCCGCCTGAGCCTACAAAGCCAGCTAACATGCAAAGTTTTTCGCGTCGCACAGAAAAAGAAGCAAACGATAGCCGCTTAATGCTATTTAGTTACTTAATTTTGGCGATTGTTATTGGCTCGTCTGCTTTATGGTTTTGGCAAAATGCGACCCCAATTGAAGAGCAAACCAGCAACATAAATGTCGAGAACTCAAAAATGAGTGAACGCCAAGCTGCGCAGCCAACAGTTTTACAACAAGAGCAACAAGCCCAAATAGATGACGAATCGTTATTAACGCCGCAAAGCACACTTGCAACTAGCGAAATACCCACGCCACAAACGCCTGTTGAAGCAGCACCTGCGGCACAACAAGAACAAAGTACAGATAACCTAAGTACGATTGTAATGAACTTTAACGATGAAAGTTGGGTTGAAATTTACGATAGCGAAGGAGAAAAAGTAGCATTTGGTGTTAAAAAAGCAGGCTACAAAATGACCGTAAGCGGCACCCCTCCTTTTTCTGTTGTGCTGGGTAAGCATGACGTTGTAAGTATTACCCTAAACGGCGAACCTGTTGATATTTCATCGTTCCCTAAAAATCGTTTAGCTAAATTTAAATTACCATTAGCAGAGTAGTCGCTATGTTTTCAGAATCTCCAATTAAACGCAGAAAATCCACCCGTATTAATGTAGGTAACGTGCCTATTGGTGATGGTGCCCCTATTGCAGTGCAATCGATGACCAACACCGACACCATGGACGTTGATGCAACCGTTGCACAAATTCAAGCTATACAAGATGCTGGTGCCGACATAGTACGCGTATCAGTGCCGACTATGGACGCAGCACAAGCGTTCAAAAGTATAAAAGAGCAAGTAAGTATTCCGCTTGTTGCCGATATTCACTTTGATTATCGCATAGCCTTAAAAGTGGCAAAATATGGCGTAGATTGTTTACGTATAAATCCAGGTAATATAGGTAGCGAAGAGCGTATTAGAGCCGTAGTTGACTCTGCACGCGAACATAACATTCCTATTCGTATTGGCGTAAACGGTGGCTCACTTGAGCGCGACTTACAAGAAAAATACGGCGAGCCAACGCCCGAGGCATTACTCGAATCAGCAATGCGCCATGTAGATATATTACGTCGCCTTGATTTTGATCAGTTTAAAATATCGGTAAAAGCGTCAGACGTATTTTTAGCGGTAGGCGCGTATCGTTTACTGGCTAAAGAAATAGATCAGCCATTACATTTAGGGATCACTGAAGCTGGCGGCATGCGCTCAGGCTCGGTTAAATCAGCTGTTGGCCTTGGTATGCTACTTGCTGAAGGCATTGGCGACACGCTACGTGTATCGCTTGCTGCCGATCCAGTACAAGAAATAAAAGTAGGCTTTGATATTCTAAAATCGCTGCGTATACGCTCACGCGGTATTAACTTTATTGCCTGCCCTAGCTGCTCACGCCAAGAATTTGATGTAGTGAACACCATGAACCAGCTTGAAGAACGCCTAGAAGACATTATTGAACCGGTATCGGTTTCGGTAATAGGCTGTGTTGTAAACGGCCCAGGTGAAGCACTAGTAAGTGATATTGGTCTTGCAGGTGCAAACCGTCGCTCAGGTTTATACATTAACGGCGAACGCCAAAAAGCACGTATAGATAACAACAACATTGTTGACCAACTTGAAGGCTACGTGCGCGACTTTATTGCTCAAAAAGAGCAGCAAACACCTATCGACGTTAAAATAGTCGAATAAATACCGCATAAAGCGCCAAACAGCGGTGTTTGGCGCTTTATAGCTAGAGGATACCCAAACGACTCCAAGATACAGAATTCAGCGTTTCACAGGCTCTTAATATCAAGGCGTTACTTTGCAATAATGGCAATCCCTTTTAAAAAGTAACAACGATGAGAGTAAGTGTCTGTGAACCGCCCAACGGGTTGGTTTAAAAGCGATTTATACTGCGTTATTGATTTTAACAATAGAACCACTATTACTTTCAATCAATGCCTTGCCTAAATCGCTTTTAATTCCAACTGAAACTCGCATCATGGGGTCATTTGGGTATATAATACCGGGTCAATTTTTAGCATTCTTGTTGTGTAAGCATTTTTATTACACATAAACAGTAATTAGGATTTATCAGTGGCAAAACAAATTCAGGCAGTTCGCGGTATGAACGATTGTCTGCCGGGCGACACGCAAGTTTGGCAGAAAGTAGAAAACATTTTACGCGAGACAGTAGCTTCGTTCGGTTATCAAGAAATTCGTTTTCCTATTGTAGAATCAACCGATTTATTTAAACGCTCTATTGGTGAAGTTACCGATATAGTAGAAAAAGAAATGTACACCTTTGCCGATCGCAATGGCGATTTGCTAACACTTCGCCCAGAAGGCACCGCAGTGTGTGTACGTGCAGGTAACCAAAATGGTTTACTGTACAACCAAGAGCAACGCCTTTGGTACATGGGCCCAATGTTTCGCCATGAACGCCCGCAAAAAGGTCGTTACCGTCAGTTTCACCAATTTGGTTTAGAAACATTTGGCATTGCCACAGCCGACATAGACGCAGAAGTTATTTTATTAACAGCCCAATTATGGAAAGCGTTTGGCATTAGCGAGCACGTACGTTTAGAGCTAAATTCTTTAGGATCTAACGAAGCGCGCGCCGATTACCGCGATGCTTTAGTGGCCTACCTTGAGCAACATACCGACGTGCTTGATGAAGATTCAAAACGCCGTATGTATTCAAACCCATTGCGTGTACTCGATAGCAAAAATCCAGACGTTCAAGCAATCTTAGTAGATGCGCCTAAATTGTCTGAGCATTTAGATGCTGAATCAAAAGAACATTTTGAAAATTTATGTGAACGTTTAGACGCAGCTGGCGTCATATACACGGTTAATGAAAAGTTAGTGCGTGGTTTAGACTACTACAACCGTACAGTTTTTGAATGGGTAACAGATAGCCTAGGTGCACAAGGTACAGTGTGTGCCGGCGGACGCTACGACGGCTTAGTTGAGCAACTTGGCGGTAAAGCAACGCCAGCAGTTGGTTTTGCAATGGGTTTAGAGCGCTTAGTACTGTTACTACAAGCACTTGAGTGCGTAGGTGACATTCGTCGTAATGCTGATGTATATTTAGCGGCAATGGGCGACAAAGCCAGCATTCAAGCACCAGCTATAGCAGCGCAACTTCGCAGCGACGTACTAGGTTTACGCGTTATGGTTCATGCTGGTGGCGGTAACTTTAAAAAACAATTAAAACGTGCTGATAAAAGCGATGCACTTGTTGCAGTGATTATTGGTGAAGATGAATTAGAAAAAGGCGTTGTGACCATAAAATATTTACGCGAGCGTAAAGAACAAGTCACATTAGAATTAGAACAAGCTAAAGCGCTACTAGCTGAGCTTATAAACGGCTAAGCGAACATTAGAGGTAAGAATGGACATTTATTCAACAGAAGAACAACAAGCAGAAGCCATAAAGCGCTTTTTCCGTGAAAACGGCCTTTCACTTGCGCTAGGTGTAATTGTTGGTTTAGGCGGTTTATATGGCTGGAAAGCATATAACCAAAACCAAATTACTACCGCTGAGCAAGCGTCTGATTCATACACTAAGCTTGTTGAAAGTGATGATGTTTTATCATCTGCAGATACATTTATTAGCGAAAACAAAGACACAAACTACGCAACCCTAGCGGCATTTGTAGCTGCTAAAGATGCTGTAGAAGCGCAAAAGTTAGATGTTGCTAGCGAAAAATTAAGCTGGATAGTATCAAACGTTGAAAACACAGAGTTAAAAGCAATTGCTATTACACGTTTAGCGCGAATTCAAATTGCACAAACTAAATATGACGATGCATTATCTACACTAAATGCACCATTACCAGAAGCATTTGATGCAAACGTTGCCGAGCTTAAAGGCGATATTTACACAGAGCAAGGTAATGCAGAACAAGCTCGTACTGCGTATCAAGCAGCAGTAGATGCAGGTGGATTAACAGGTAACCCACTTTTACAAATTAAGTTAGATGACCTAGCAGTAACTAGCCCAGCGGCATAAGGTTTTAGGTATGAGAAAAATAACTACAGCAACGCTTGCCTTATGTATGGCAACATTAATGGGTTGCTCATCAAGCGATGATGAAGACGAACTAGTACTACCTGAAATTGTAAATCAATTTGAAACAGACGTAGTTTGGCAAGAATCTGTGGGTGATGGCGTTGAGCATTATTTCTCTCGTTTATCGCCAGCTGTATATAAAGATACTATTTTTGTTGCCAGCCGCGAAGGCCAAGTAGAAGCGTTATCGCTAGCTAATGGTGATGTAAAATGGGAAACCGATGTTCGCCAAGATGTATCATTTTGGCCTTGGAGTGACAACGGCACTGCAAAATTATCAGGTGGCATTTTACAAGCCTATGGTAAAATATACATAGGTTCTGAACATGGCTTTATTATTGCCCTTGACCGCGAAACCGGTGAAGAGGTTTGGCGTAAACAAGTACCAGGCGAATCTCTGTCTAAACCAACAGCAGGTGATGGCCTAGTCTTTGCAAATTTAGGTTCGGGTAAATTGTTAGCCCTTCACCCAGATACTGGCGAAGAGCGCTGGAGCTTTGAACAAGAAGTTCCGCCACTAACATTACGCGGACAAAGCTCACCAACTGTTGCAAACGGTGGTGTATTAGTGGGCCTTGAAACAGGCAAACTTAGCGTATTAATTTCAGACAGTGGTTATTCTGCATGGAGTGCCGAAATAGCAGTTGCTAAAGGTGCATCAGAATTTGAACGCCTTGTTGACGTAGATACTCAGCCTCTTATTAGCGGCCCATATGCCTACGCAATTGCCTACAACGGCAATCTTGCAGCAGTTGATATTCGCTCTGGCAATGTGGTATGGAAACGTGAATACAGCAGCTACCGCGAAATTGCGATGGATGCACAAACTATCTACTTAGTAGATAGCGATGGTGTTATTTACGCATTAGATAAAAATTCAGGTATTGAACGTTGGAGCCAACCCGCTCTACGTGGTTGGTACCTAACAGGCCCTGCAGTTGCAGGTAACCACTTAGCTTTAGGTGACCAAGAAGGTAACCTACATTGGCTTAACAAAGAAACTGGCGAGTTAGTATCTCGCGAAGACTTTGACAGCTCAGGCTTTTTTGTTGAGCCTATTGTTGCCGACGACAAGCTAATTTTATACACCCGTGATGGTGAAGTTAGTGTGGTAAACATACCTAACTAACTAGCTAACACTTAAAGGTTTTTTGTAAGGCTTCGCACTGCGAAGCCTTTTGTTGTTTTTTAAAGAGGTAGTTTATGCTTCCCGTGATCGCTCTAGTTGGGCGACCCAATGTGGGCAAATCCACATTATTTAACCGTTTAACACGTACTCGTGATGCGCTCGTAGCCGATTTTCCAGGTTTAACACGAGATAGAAAATATGGCCAAGCTAATTACGATGGCTTTGAATTTATCGTGGTAGACACGGGTGGTATTGATGGCTCTGAAGAAGGCATTGAAACAGAAATGGCTGATCAGTCATTACTTGCCATTGAAGAAGCCGATATAGTGTTGTTTTTGGTTGATGCCCGCGTAGGTATGACCGTAGCAGACCAAGCCATTGCTAATCACTTGCGCAAGCAAGAGAAAAAGAGCTTTGTGGTTGCTAACAAAACCGATGGTATTGATGCAGACTCAAACTGTGCTGAATTTTACCAGTTATCATTAGGTGAAATACACCATATTGCTGCTGCACATGGCCGTGGTATTACATTACTACTTGAGCAAACTCTTCAGCCAGTAATTGCTGAACTAGCTGCACAAGACGAAGATGTAACAGACGATGACGAAAGCCTAATTGACCTTTATCAAGAAGGTGAAGGCGACGATACAGACCATCAAGCATTTGCAGATAAACCTGTAAAACTGGCTATTATCGGCCGCCCTAACGTAGGCAAGTCAACACTTACAAACCGTATACTCGGTGAAGAACGTGTCATTGTATACGATATGCCAGGCACAACGCGCGACTCTATTTATATTCCGATGACCCGTAACGACAAAGAATATATTTTAATCGATACCGCTGGTGTTCGTAAGCGTAAAAAAGTAAGCGACGTAGTTGAGAAATTCTCAGTAATTAAAACACTTCAAGCAATTGAAGATGCAAACGTTGTACTACTTGTTGTTGATGCGCGCGATGGTATTTCTGATCAAGATTTAAGTTTATTAGGTTTTGCGCTTAACTCAGGTCGTTCATTGGTTATTGCCGTGAACAAATGGGATGGGCTTGATGATTACGTTAAAGACCGTATTAAAACAGAGCTTGATCGCCGTTTAGGCTTTATTGACTTTGCACGCTTACACTTTATATCGGCACTTCACGGTACAGGTGTTGGCCACTTATTTGAGTCGGTTGATGAAGCGTACGAGTCAGCAACTAAGCGTATTAGCACCGCAATGCTTCGCCGTATTATGGACATGGCACAGGCCGATCACCAGCCGCCACTTGTTCGTGGACGTCGTGTTAAGCTTAAATACGCGCATGCCGGTGGTTATAACCCGCCACGTATTGTAATTCACGGTAACCAAGTTCACGATTTACCAGATAGCTACAAACGCTACCTTATGAACTACTACCGTAAAGCACTCAAAATTATGGGCACCCCAATCAAAATTGAATTTAGAGAAGGTGATAACCCATTTGCAGGGCGTACTAATAAAGTAACGCTTTCGCAAAAACGTAAAATACGTGCATTTGCAAAAGAAAACCGTAATAAATAAATTTGTTAAAAATTAGTTTATTGCAATAAAAACGGCGTACTTTTTAGTACGCCGTTTTTTTATGCACTAAATTATTCAAGTGCTTTATGAATAAGGCCAACGAGTGGCGCTGGCAATGTAATATTTCCTGCCAATACAAACTCATGCGCGTCATCTGACATTTTTTGCCATGTACGGCGAATAATCCCTATCCATTTTTCTTCATTATAATCAGGTTTTGCATTTGCAAACCCAAGCATGTAATGCTCAATAAATACGAGGCTTGCTACATCTTCTACTAATTGGCTGTCTGGGTTACGTTTAATATTCTTTTTAGCGACTGCATCGTACACTCGGTTTTGCTCAGCCTCGCTGTACCCAGCTTGCTTCATGAGCGCTACAACACTACTTGCATGAAATATATAAAGTGCACTGCGCCACTGATGATAGCCTTGCTTGTTCATTGCAAAGTCGCTACGCGGCGACTTCCAACGTTGTATATGCTGCCCACGCACTGCAATTTGCATAAGCTCGTCAGCATCAGGCTTAAATCGGCTAAGCATGTCGCTCATTCGAGTAGCATAAAGGCTTTCTTTGGGCACGCTTTGCCCATTAAATTGCTCAGTGTTTGGGTCTTGGTTGTTAGCTTCATCAATTAGGGCGATTACTTTATTAAACATGACGGTCATTTTTTATAATAAGTTTTAATCATTCTAAACGCTGATAAAACAATAAACTAGTGCGCCACTCAGTTACGCAGTGAAATTTGTTCAATCAAAAAGTTATACTAAGAAGTACAGGTTATAAAAGTAGGCGCATTGATTAAGTTAACTTGTTATTATCTTAGAAACAAAAATAACATATGTGCGTAAACTAATAAAAATCAACGCGCTAAAAATGAGAATAATATGTTTAAAAAAAGTATTTTAGCCATTTGCTTGGCTTTTACATCGCTACCAAGCCTAGCCGACAGTAACAGCGATTTAAAAATCATTATTGATAACCATTGGCAAAATGCAAAAGCTGAAAAAATATTTTTTCGAACTGACCCAGACGGATGGAAACCAAACGGCACATTACCAAATTGGAGCGAACAAGCCATTGCTAAGCGCCAAGCTTATAACAACAGCGTACTAAAAAGCTTAGCCAGCATTGACCCAAAAGCGCTCAACAACGAGCAACTAATGAACTACCGCTTATTTAAATATGAGCGAGAAACCGAGAAGCAAAGCTACCTTTATCAAGATAAGTATTTTCCGGTTAATTTTTTAAGTGGCTGGCATACTTACTTTGCAGAAGCGCCCGCTAACATGGCTTTTTTAACAGCTGATGATTACAACGCATTTTTAATCAGCCTTGCCGACTACCCTCGCTTTAATCAGCAAAATATTGATTTAATGAAAGAAGGTATAAAAACAGGGTTTACTCATTATTGTAAAACCTTTGAAAATTACAGCCAAAGCATTAGCGCGCACATAGTTAACAACCCCGAAAACAGCGCCCTTTACGAACCCTTTACACGTATACCTAATACCTTTAATACAGCGCAAAAGGCAAGTTTAAAACAAAAAGCCCAAGCTGTAATTAAAGACAAAGTAATTCCTGCCTATCAGCATTTTTACGACTTTTTTAAAAATGAGTATATGCCACACTGTAGAGCGCAGCCTGGTATTGCAAGCGTTAAAGGCGGGCTTGATTACTACAAGTACACCGTTAATTACTACACCACAACAAACGCCACACCAAAGCAAATTCAAGAGCTTGGCTTAAAAGAAGTCGCGCGTATTAAAGCGAAAATGCAAAGCATTATTGATGAAGTAGAATTTGATGGCACCTATAGTGAGTTTTTAGAATTTTTAGCAACCGATGAGCAATTTTACGCAACGGACGCGCAAGATTTACTTGAAAAAACAGCCTTTATTACGCAAAAAATGTATGGCAAATTACCAACCTACTTTAATCATTTACCGCGTAACACCTTCACTGTTAAAGGTTCAGCGAGTCGTGGTGCGTTTTATATGCCACCTGCTGATAACCGCTCTCCTGGCACTTACTTTTTAGCCTCAACACCTAAACTGCAGCCTTTGTATAATTTAGAAGCACTTAGCTTACACGAAGCCATACCTGGGCATCATTTACAAAATGCCATTGCTATGGAGTTAAATGTACCCGAATTTAGACGCACACTTAGCCACTCAGCATTTGGCGAAGGTTGGGCACTTTACACCGAACGTTTAGGTAAAGAAGCCGGATTTTATCAAAGCCCATACAGCGACTTTGGTCGTTTAGGTTACGAAATGTGGCGTGCCGTGAGGCTTGTTGTTGATACTGGGATTCATGCCTTTGGCTGGAGCCGCCAAAAAGCAATCGATTACCTAGCAAGCCACACCGCTTTGCCACAAAGCGCGGTGGAGGATCAGATAGATCGTTATATTTCATGGCCAGGCCAAGCGCTCTCGTACAAAATGGGCGAAATTAAAATACGAGAACTACGTGCAAAAGCCGAAAAAGAACTCGGCCCACAATTCGACATACGCAGCTTTCACGACACCGTTATTGGCCAAGGTTCGCTCCCTATGGCAGTACTAGAAGACGTAATAAACGATTGGATAGCAAAACAAAAATCCGCTATTTAAACATTAAAGGAGGCGGTATTATTTGCCGCCTCTTTTTAAAACCCTCTTAAACAACTCAAAACTAATCTCTACCCGCTTTTGCTTCGTAAAGTTAATTGATTATAAAAACCAGAGCATAAGTATGAGCAAACGCATTTTATATTGGCTACAAAACGATTTACGCCTAACCGACAACCCAATTTTTAGTGACCTTGTGTTGCAGCAATGTGCGCTTGATATTGTATTTGTTATAAACCCGCACTGGTTTAAAAATAATAACTACCAACAAAAACCCTACGGCATACATAAGCAGCAGTTTTTGATGCAAAGCTTGTACGAGCTTCAAGAAGCACTTATTGAGCGTGGGCAAACCCTGCATGTACTTGAGGGCGAACCTGTATCACTTTTAAAAGCGCGTATTAATGAGCAAAATATAGATGAAGTGGTATACAGCGAGCAATTTGGCCTGTACGAACAACGCCAAATAAACTTACTCAAAGCACATTGTCCCAATACAAAATTTACAGAGACGCAGCAAGATACGCTCTATAAACAAAGTGATCTCCCCTTTGATTTAAACGAATTACCTAAACACTTTACCCCGTTTCGTAAAAAGGTAGAGGCCGCTAATAACCCCATTACTCCTTCTACTTTGCCAAACGGTTTAGTCCCCCAACCTATAACATTATGTGCGGCCAAACCAATTGAGCTTATTGATGACAACAACGCGATAATGCACGGCGGATTTAAAAGTGCGCAAACTCATTTAGCACAGTACTTTTCGGGTTTACTGCCAAGCACCTATAAAACAACTCGAAACGAGCTTGATGGCTTTAATAACACCACAAAATTTAGTACTTGGCTTGCCTTTGGCTGTTTAAGTGCAAAACAAGTGTATAAAGCCGTGGAAGATTACGAGCAAAGCAACACGGCAAACGAGTCTACTTACTGGATTAAATTTGAATTGCTATGGCGAGAGTATTTTAAATGGCACGCACTTAAAGCAGGTAGCAGCCTGTTTAGCTTTAAAGGCCAAAAACAGACTAAACCACTCACTACCTTTATACCAACACGCTTTGCAGCATGGTGTAATGGCACAACGCCTTACCCACTTGTAAATGCCATTATGGAAGAACTAAACACTACGGGTTACATTTCAAACCGTGCAAGGCAAATTGCAGCAAGCTGTTTAGTGAACGAGCTTGGCCTTGATTGGCGATACGGCGCAGCCTATTTTGAGCAGCAATTGATTGATTATGATGTAGCGGCTAACTGGGGCAACTGGCAGTACATAGCCGGTGTAGGGGTAGACCCGCGTGGCGGACGCCACTTTAATATACAAAAGCAAACGACGCAGTTTGATCCAAATGGTACTTATACCAACAAGTGGCATGGGCACAGTAATAAAACAGAGCAGATCGATCACTTAAACGAGGTAGATTGGCCTATTTAATCCAATCTACCTCCAGCAGGTTATATTTAAAACACTTGCGCAATGCCTACATTAATTGCAAAGCCACCCAAAGTTAAAAATAAAAATAAACAACCTGCTAATAACAGCGGTTTAATACCTGCTTGGCGAATAGCGCTAACATGTGTGCGCAAACCTAAAGCCACCATCGCGATGGTAAGTAATATATTATCAAACCATACAATGGAGTTTGTAGTACCTTGCGGAATAATAGAGAGTGAATGTACACCACTTGCCACAATAAATAACACAGCAAACCAAGGGATTGTAATACCCGCTTTTTGCTCGCTGCTGTGCTTGCTGTTGTTTGTTTTTGCATGCTTTTTACTTTGCCAAAACGATAAACCCAATAAAAATGGCGCAAGCATCATCACTCTTAGCATTTTTTCTATTACTGCGGTGTCGGCCGCATTGGCACTTATCGCAGTACCCGCTGCAACCACTTGCGCTACTTCATGAATGGTTGAACCTACAAAAATACCGTATGCGTGCTCGCTCAACCCCATGTATTCAAACATTATTGGGTAGGCAAACATGCTTAACGTGCCAAACACCACCACCGTTGCCACAGCTACTGATACTTTGTGCGCTTGCGCTTTTATAACCGGCTCAGTCGCCATTACAGCTGCTGCGCCACAAATAGAGCTACCTGCGCCAATTAATATTACTGTTTGCTCATCAAGCTTAAATACTCGTTTGCCAAGCTGTATTGCTAATATAAACGTACCACTGAGCATAACAATATCGGTTAGTAAGCCATGCCAGCCAACGCCAGCTACCTGTGCAAAGGTAATTCTAAAACCAAATAAAATAATACCTGCTTTGAGTAAAATACTTTTAGCGTAATCAACACCTACATCGGTACGCGCAGCAATATGCGAAAATACACTGTTACCCACAATAATGCCAAGCACAATACCAATCGTTAAAGAGCTAAATTGCGCACTTTGCATTATGGGTAACTTACTTAATGCAACAGATACCCCCGCTAAAACAACCACCAGCAGGATACCTAACCACCAGCGTATATCACTGTACTGCTTAGTATTAATACCCAAAGGCTGAAACCCATTTTTAATAGCACTAAGCATCATGTTCCCTCAATTAAACAATGTTGATGTGTTGACTTCATTTTAAGAAAGCGCAAAATATAACTCCAATACATTAAAATCATGATTCGATAACTTAAAGTTATGTAATTTGAGAGACACGATGAACTTGCATGCACTTCGGGTGTTTTATAACGTAGCAAAGCTTGGTAGTTTTTCAGGCGCAGCCGAAGCGCTTTTTATAAGCCAGCCTGCGGTATCAAAGGCTTTAAAAGAGCTAGAGCATCAGTTAAATATACAACTTATTGAACGTGCTTCTAAAGGTAAAAAACTTACTTTAAGCGAAGGCGGCCAAGCCTTGTATGATCACGCCCGCAGTATTTTTGCTATCGAAAAAGCCGCCGTTGACGATATAAAATCGCGCACGGGGCTTAAACGCGGCACACTCGTTATTGGCACCAGCACCACCATTGCCAGCTATTGGCTACCGCCTTATTTAGCTAATTTTTGCGCTCAGTACCCGCATATAAAAGTAGAAGTACAAGTTGCCAATACCGCACAAATTGAGCACGCATTACTTGAATGCACCATCGATTTAGCATTGGTGGAAGGCACACCTACCGAGCCGCATATCATAAGTAAACACTGGCAAAATGATTTAATGAGTGTCGTTATACCTAGTAACTTTAAGCCCACTAAAAACTTAAAAGCATGGTTAAACGAGCAATTTTGGTTATTACGCGAGCCAGGCTCTGGCACTTTAGAAATGTCGGAAAAGTTATTAGCAGAACATGGCGTACAAGCAGAGCAAAGTATGCAATTGGGCAGCAACGAAGCCATAGCAAGGGCCGTCGCTCAAGGTATGGGGGTCGCTTTATTGCCAAATGTAGTCACTGAGGATTTAGTGCAGCTAGGTAAATTAACACGCCTGAGCCAAAAAAATAACGAGCAACTCTCTCGGCCACTTTATCAACTGCATTATAAAGACAGACCGTCTTCACACGCTGCACAAGCGTTCGAAAAAGGCTTGTTTAGTCAGTAGTGATTATATGCGTAAATTTAACCGTTATATGTATGCTACGTATGTGCAAATTGCGAACGCTATTGACTTAAGATGCATGGAATCAAGATTTAATCCCTTTAGCTAAAGCCTTCATTGACGGGTTTTGTATCTAAGATCACTTTCAAACAATGGATAAAGACCCCTAATAAGCATGCTATGGATGTTATCTGACAAACTAAAGAAGTTTAAGTGTAGTGTTAGAAAAATTTAGTCATATAAAAACCCGCTAAATTAGCAGGTTCTAGTAAAACAGGTTTAAAGACCTGCTGTGGATATTGAGCGATGATAGGATGGAAAACTGCACCTACTGACTTAAACTTATTAAGCCCGCATGAACTTTTTTGCTATATTCTTTATCTCTAATGCAAAATACAAATTCAGCACTGGAAAAAAAATTAATTATAATTAAAGTGTCGGTATTTTTCATATTTAAAAAAGTATAATTAACTGTCTGACCATTTACACTAAACCATTTCGCATCCTTAAGCCTATTTTCTACCTCTACTTTATCTTTTTCATAAACAAAAGGGGTTGGAACAAATGAAATTGACTTACTCTTGGTTAGTACTTCGCCAAACTCTCTAAAATAAAGCCCTTTCGCACATTTTTCCGCTGAATCTAAAACTATTTGTGTATGCTCTCTAGCATTCCATAACCTAACTTCCAGTCCATTACGTTCCTCTATTAGTAAGTTATGTATAAAACTTCTTTTTAACTTACCATTATTATCAAATGTTTTACTGACACTATATAAAAGCTCATTTCCATCCTGCTGCGCTACCAAACCAATAAACACTTTAAAAATTTCATCTTGTTCTGAAGAGCCATTATTACAAGATTCACAAGCTTTTAAAGTATGTAAGTTAGGAATGATTTTCCTTATCTCTTTAGGGTATAGACCTTTTTGTGGTAGGTGCTCTTTTGTTAACTTTTCCGTAAAACGACCACATAATGCGCACTCTAGAGCAGCCATAGAGACTCTCCTTAATAAGACATAGCATAATAAAAATCAGTTCCCTCATGTATATAAGTTGGTGGCGGTACTATTTATATGATTATTCAAAACAGATATACATCAGATAAATCTTACTCAACATATAGAAGGAATCCAAAAGGGTAAATTTTGGCCTCATACATTAAAATATTAAGAGGCTACTCATAACAGCCCACCAACTAACATATAAACTCATCAGCTAAATAGGTAAGCTCTTATATCTCTAAGCTCTACTCACAAACCCTGCGTTAAATCTTGCGCTAACGTACCCGTTGGCTTTTCAACTACGCGAACTAACTCTTTACCATTTTGTTTAACAATGAACGTAGGCGTGTATTGTAAGTCATGAGCCTGTGCAATGCCTGCATCATCGCGTTTATCGTAACCTACGGCCACATAGTCAATGCTTACAAGTGTAACTTTCGATGCATCAAGTAATTTAATAAGCTTTGGTACTTCGCGCTCACTGTCGTGGCACCACGTGCCAAATAATACAATTAGCTCCTTGCCTTCTAGCTTTTGCATTAGGGCTATATCTTGCTCGGTTGGTGTAAACGCTTTGTATTGCTCGTTAAATTTATCGTAGTCGCTTAGCAGTGCTTGCGTACTTATCTCGCCCGAAAATGGCGCTGTAGCAGCGCAGCTTACAAGCGGCATGCTTAAAGCGCACAGTAAAATTAATTGTTTAAACATGAGGTACTCTTTAATTGGGTATTTAATTAAGTAATAATTTAGGTATCAAACGACTATACCCAATATTGAGCGTGGAGTGAACAGCTCTCAGGCGTTACTTTTTATCCATAAAAAAGTTAACTTGCGATAAGTTAGTTAAATATTCTCGCCTTACGTCTTTATTCTCAGCTAGCTTATCTAAATCACCAATTAAGGTTACAAGCTTAGTATGCGAGTGGCGATTCGTTTCTATAAAATCGTCTTGCTTGTCATCACTCTCATCGCGCTCTTTTTTATGCACAGAGTAGCTATTTTCGTTTTCTTCGAGCCAAATATCGTCAATTAAGCGAATGTCACTTTTGCTAATGGTTTGTTCTTGCATCGCCATTTGCAGCTCGTATTGATTTGTTTGCGGGTTAAACTCAAACATTTTTGTATCAACATCAACTTTGTGAGACTGATCGAGCCCCACAAGTTCTTTATTTTTAACGGCGGTGTTTACGTTATAACTCTCTTCTTTGTCGTAGTAGTCAGGGCGACTGTATTGATAATCAAAGTGGCTATTTACGTTTTTACTTTGTGTTAAACCACTAAGATCCCCTAATTGGGTTTGCTCAGTCGCTTGGTTTAGCTCAATAGTGCTTTTAGGCTGATAGTCACCGCTATCCAGTGCGTACGAAAAGGTAGCATCAAAATCAGCGAGCTTAGAAATACCCGCCCCTAAAGTATTGGGTGCTTTATTACCGAGTCCTTGGTAACGGCCATCGTTTGTAATTATGTTATCAACCAAATCGGCAACCATGGCGCGTCCGTCATTAAACTGCTGATCTGCAAGCGACTCTAAATTGCTATAACGTTCAGCCGCCGACGACATACTCGTAAAAGCGCCTTTAAACAATGCAAAACCTTGTTGCATTGTCTCGTCGCCCTTACGACCAAATGCCGAGTCTTTACTATCCTCGGTACTGTTTACTCGACTATCTTCTAGGCTTTGATCAAGCGACGCTAAATACTGCTGCATTTGCTGCGTGTCTTTAACGCCAATGGTTGACATATCGAGTGCAAAATCAATGTCGTTTTTCCCACTCTCGGCTTTAAACACAAGTGCTTGCTGGTTTGATGCTTCATCAATGGAATAACTTAAATCAAGCGTATTCTGGGCAGTATCAAGCTCATCATTTTGCGTTGTTGAAAACGACACATTAAAACCGGCTAACTGCTCACTATTAAAGCCCGCTAAAAAATCTAAGCTCATGTCTGTTTGGTTTGGCACTATAATAGGATTAAATGAGTTTTCATTCACTTTAAAAAACTCATCGGCCATTTCACCAACACCCGACATAACCTGCGTTAAAGCCGCATGTTCAGCCTCAGATAAATCGCCATTTACTTCGTAACTTATACCAAAGCCATCTATCGCTTCACCTGCTTCTTCGTCGTAACCTTGCGATGAGTTAAAGCTAATGTTTATAACATCACCTTCTTTAGTTTTTACCGAGAGCTCAAACAGGTAGTTATCGTCATCCTCGTATTTTGCGCGATTAAGACTTTCCATGTACGGATTAAGCGTGCGCTCAACACGTTGCTGACTTGAGGCTAAAAAGGTTTTTTGCTCATGCCCAAGCTGCCTTAAATTCGATAAAATATCGCTAGTATTAGCGTAAGCCCCCTGAATATTTTTAACCGACGTATTTAACCGCTCAATTAATTGGATACTGTTTTCGTTTTTTAATAACCCCTCATGCTGAGAGGTAATTACGGTGCGCAGGGCGAGTTCTTCATTGGAGGGTTTATAGTTATTAAGGCTTGGTGTACTCGATATTGTAAATAGTGAGGTCAATTGCTGCTGTAAAACATCCTCAACTTTTTGATTACTAGCCAGTGCTTCGTCAATAGTTTCGTTATTTAACTGGCTAAGCAGTTCGTCGGTTATTTTAGGTGCGTTAATGTGTAAAGCATTAATAGCTTGAAGGTCGCTACTGGTATGTAGCGAAGGACTCACAGAGCTTTGACTCCTATTATTAACTGATTGAGCAAGTAAAGCGCTTAAATTGGCGTGGTTGCCAAGAGTACTGTTGACCATGATTTTCCTTAATCGCTAAACCCTATTAAGTAATCTATCGGACACAGCATAAAAATCTTTAGTTTAAGGAGAGGTTTTTTACCTATTAATTATACAAACAACCCATTAATAAATTTAATAAGCATAAATGACATAAATCAAAACCGTATAAACGTAGGTCGGATAAGCGCAGCGCCATCCGACCATTCACCACTCGGTTTATTTACAACCCACCCAACCTTTAGGCGCTATTCTGCTCGCTTATTACTTTCATCTGTTTCTTTTATCCTTTGCACTAAAAAGTCGACCGCCGCTTTTACCTTTGGTACTAAATAACGCTGCTTTTGGTGCAACAGATAAACGGCCATATTGGTGTTTTGCGTTATCGCTAACTCATGCTCAAACTTAAGCTCTTGCAACTCACCCGTTTCAAGGTAGGATTTAAGCGCCCACCGTGTCGACATTAAAATCCCTTCTCCGTTGCAGGCTTTTTTAGCCAGCCAATTCCCATTATTTGAAATAGCGACGGCAGGCGCTGATACGTCGTGCCATTGTTCATTTATTTTACATAACCACGGCGTAGGCCCTGAGGGTGTTTTAAAATATAGGCCACGGTGCTGCAGTAATTCCATAGCACTTTTAGGCGTCCCGTATTTTTGCAAATACCCAGGCGACGCAACAGGTATAAAGCCATTATCCATAAGCTTAATTGCTAACACGCGCTCGTTAGGTGCATACCCTCCACGAATGGCTATATCAACGTCGTCACGCCCAAGGGTAGAAAGCTCATCGCTTAGGCTTACATCCAGTATAATTTCGGGATACAAAACACTAAATTCATCAAGTAGCGGCATTAAAATTTTGTCGCCAAAGCCAACCATACAACTAATTGATAATCGCCCCATGGGTGTAGTTTGGTAACTGCGCACTGTTTCTTGGCTCTGCGCCAGTTGCCCCAAAATTTGCTGCATATCGTTGTAGTAAATATGCCCAACTTCGGTAAGCTTAACAATGCGGGTTGAGCGTTTTAAAAGCGTAGCGCCTAAATTTTTTTCTAAATCGGCTACTCGGCGCGACAACGACGAAGGCGGCACACCAAACGCTTTTGCAGCTTTAGTAAAACTGCCTGTTTCGACTACTTTTATAAAATACCGTATGGCTTTTAGTTGATCCATGCTGCCTCAGGGTTAAATAAGCCTTGTTATTGCCTTAAAGGCAAAAGTGATTCGCATTTTCCCCTATATATAAGCAAATTAAAACAAGTAATAATAACCTTAACTTATCTACACGCTTTAATTTATTTAACGCCAATAGTTAAAGCTTAAAACCAAAGGCTACATTATGATTACTTTGCACGGCTTCGCAGCTAGTAACTATTACAACTTGGTTAAGCATGTACTTTTACACAAAGAGCTGCCATTTAATGAGCACCTTATATACAACAACGACGAGCAGTTTTTAGCTATAAACCCTATGGGGAAAGTGCCGGCTATTACCACCGCTGATGGGCTAAATATTGCAGAGTCGAGCGTTATTTGCGACTACCTTGAAGAAACCTACCCAAGCAACACGCTATACCCTGAAGATTCAGCCGAGCGTGCTTTTGTTCGCCAAATAATGAAAATAAGTGAGCTTTACTTCGAATTGCCAAGCAGACGCTTAATTCCGTATGTATTTACAGGCTCCCCTGCACCTGAACACGTAAAAGACGACATTCGCAAGCTATTAACGCGCGGTGTAAACGCCCTTTGTGAATTAACGCATTTTTCGCCGTGGATAGCAGGCGAACAATTTAGCATGGCAGATATTTACGTTTACTACGTAAATACAGTGGTTAACGCATTCACGCCAAAAGAGCTTAATTGGGATGTACTGGCCGAAATACCTGGTATGAAAGAATGGCAAGTAAAAATGAGTCAATCGACTATTGCACAGCAAATAGAGGCAGATCGCCAAGCAAATATGCCTGAGTTTATGCAAAAGGTAACAGCACAAATACAGGCAGCTCAAAGCAAGTAATTACGCTATACGCTACCCATTCTCAATTTATAGGAACAGTATTATGACAGATAAAAATATCCAACTTACTTCAACTATCAGCGAAGACAATAAACTCACACTTGCTTTAAAAAACATCGAGATGCCAAAGCCAAATGCCGATGAAGTAGTTATTCGTATTGAAGCTGCACCGCTGAACCCATCTGATTTAGGTGTGCTATTTAGCGCAGCTGATATGTCTACTGCAAAGCAATCGGGTACTGATGAAAACCCAGTAATTACTGCTGATGTTCCAGCTCAATTTATGCCATCACTTAAAACACGTGTTGGTAAAGCAACACAAGTAGGTAATGAAGGTGCAGGCACCGTAGTAGCAGCAGGCTCATCACCAGCCGCACAAGCATTAATGGGTAAAACCGTTGCAGTAATTGGCGGCGGTACGTATCGTCAATTTATATGTGCCAATGTACAAAGCTGTTTAGAATTAAAAGAAGGCACTACCGCTAAAGAGGGAGCGTCGTCTTTTGTAAATCCGCTTACTGCACTAGCCATGGTAGAGACCATGCGCGCCGAGGGCCATAAAGCCATTATTCATGCAGCAGCGGCTTCTAATTTAGGGCAAATGTTAAACCGCATTTGTATTGCCGATGGCGTTGATTTAATTAATATTGTACGCAAGCCAGAGCAAGAAACTCTACTGCGTAATATGGGTGCTAAATACGTTGTAAATTCAAGCAGTGATACGTTTATTGACGATTTAACAGCGGCCATTATTGAAACTGGCGCGACTATTTCGTTTGACCCAATTGGTGGCGGCCAATTAACAAGCGATATACTAAACTGTATGGAAGTAGCGGCCGCACGCGATATGAAAGAACACAGCCTATATGGCTCAGACACGTTTAAACAAGCATATATATATGGTGCGTTAGATCGCGGGCCTATTACACTTAATCGTAATTTTGGTTTTGCATGGGCTGTAAGTGGCTTTTTACTATTTAATGCCTTAGGTAAATTAGGCACTGAAACTGTAATGAAAATGCGTAAACGTGTAGCAGATGAAATAACAACCACCTTTGCAAGCAATTATACACATGAGGTTACCCTCGCTGAGGTATTAAAACTGGAGTCAATTGCCGCTTATTCTAAACAAGCTACTGGCGAAAAATTCTTAGTTAAACCACACGCTTAATTGTAGCCTACCCCCTTATAGAGCAGATACTTGCAGCAGTATCTGCTTTTTTATAAATATACATGCTAATCACAGCCTAGCTGTGAGGTTAATGCACAGTATAAGCCCTCTCAATACTGTTTATTAAAACCCTTCATAAAATCATCACAAAAACGTAACTTACTGAATGTTTACACATTGTTTGCACCTTCTATTTTTATAGTTTTGCGACGTTAATAAAATAAAAAAGATCGCATCAATGAACATAAAACCCATGCTATTTTATTCCGTTATTGCCTCTACTGCCTTTTTGTATGGTTGTGGTGGTAGTGAACAAAGTAGCGACACCAGCTCAGAGCAAAGCACTGATCAAACTGAAACAACCACCAGCACCGGCACACTCGTTATAAACGAAATTGTTGCAAGCTCAAGTGATACCAACTACGACTGGATAGAACTCTATGCCACTGCAGACATAGCCGACTTATCGGTATTTTCGCTTGTTGATGACAACGCCAACAGAGAGCCACAAGCTTTACCTGCCGTATCGCTTTCGCAAGGTGAGTTTATTGTTATTCAAGCCATTGATGAAACCGACACACCGCCCGACAACGGCTATTACGTAACCTTTAAATTAGGTAGCGACGATGCAGTCACGTTATACGAGGACGACACTGCCGTTTCTGTACTTGATTGGGAAGAAGGTGAAGCCGCTGAAGGCTTTAGTTACGGCTTATACACCGATGGTACCGGCACAGCGCAAACATTAACGCCAACAGAAGGCACAGCTAACCAAACAGCCGACACCTCTACACTTGTTACAACCCTAATTGCTGAAGATGCGCCACTGCGCATAAACGAAGTAGTAGCAAAAGATAGTAGCGGCGGTGAGGACTGGATAGAACTTTATGCAACGGGTAACACTGATGTTTACCTAGCAAACTACACCCTGAGTGATGACAGTAACGAGCAGTTTCCATTGCCTGATATTACGTTATCGCCCGGTGAATTTCACCGTATTTACGCAAGTACCGACGATTTAGATGACCTGCCAAGCGTAGCGTTTAAGTTGGGCTCAAGTGATACCGTAAGCCTATACAGTAACAACGTAATTATAGAACAACTCGCTTGGAAAAAAGGCCAAGCACTAAGTGGTTACAGTTATGGCCGCTACCCTGATGGCAGCGATGCAACTGCGGTATTAACTCCAACAGAGCTTAGCCAAAACAGCAAAGCAACTCACGGGCCACTCGTTATTAACGAAGTGGTGGCAAGCGCCGCAGACGATGGTAACGATTGGTTTGAGCTATACAATAACAGCGACAATACAATTAACTTAGCCAACTACCAAGTTATTGATGAAAGCGACGATATAGACCCAGTAACCCTTCCCGACATAGATTTATACGCAGGCCAATACATTACTATTTATGCCACCGACGAAGATCCAGGTACTTACTACGTACCCTTTAAGCTAGGCAAAGAAGACGAGCTAAGCTTAATGCTCAACGACGAAGTAATTGACTACATTGATTGGGACGAGAGCGATGTAGCCACGGGCTTTAGTTATGGCCTAAGTAACAGTACCGATTTTACTCATGCGTTTTTAACACCGACCCCAAGTAGTGAAAATACAGTTGCAAACGCATTTACACCCACAGCTGTTAATACGCTTTCTATTACAATTACCGACGAAAACTGGCAAGACATCCTAGACAACCCACTTGATGAGGAATACCACGAAACCGCTATTACCTTTAACGGGGTAACGCTAGATAGCGTGGCTATTCGTACTAAAGGCGGCTCTAGTTTAAGCACCGTAGCTAACTCAAGCAGCGACCGTTATAGTTTTAAAGTTGATATAAACGAATATGTGTCGGGGCAAACCTTTTTTGGGCTGAAAAAATTTACATTACAAAACTCGTTTAACGACCCGTCGTACATGCGTGAAGTAATCGCCTACGACCTAATGGACGAAATGGGTGTACCTACCCCTGAGCATGCTTACGTTAATTTTTATGTAAACGGGGAGCTATTTGGTTTGTACTTAATGGTAGAGGCCATTGATGGTGAGTTTTTAGAAAAACACTTCGCCAACAGTAATGGCGATTTATACAAACCAGATGGCACAGGCAGTGATTTGCTATGGCTAGGCGACGACATACAAAGCTATACGGATATAAACCTACAAACCAACGAAGAGAGCACCGATAACGGCGCATTTATTAACTTTGTAGAATCGCTCGATGCAGGTGAAACCAACGCCATAGATGAAGATACATTACTGCGTTATATGTCGGTAAGCACTTCTTTATCTAACCTTGATAGTTACCACGGTACACTTGCTCATAACTATTATATTTATGACCAAGACGGCGTATTTAGTATTTTGCCATGGGATTTTAACGAATCATTCGGCACCTTTAATATGGACTGTAACAGCGTAGATATAAGAGAGCTTTATATAGATGAGCCCGTAAGTGGCGCATTAAATGAACGCCCAATGCTTGCTAATGTATTTGCTGATCAAAGTAACCTTGATACATACCACAGTTACTTAACACAGCTTATTAATGGTTCACTTTCAAGCGACACCTTTAGTGTCCGCGTAAATGAAATAGCCGACCTAATTCGTGAGCACGTACAAAACGACCCTACTAGTTTTTATGGCTCATCTTTTTTTGAAAAAAACTTAACCTCAACCGTTGATAGGTTTTATGGGTTAACTGAGTTTATGGATTATCGCATAGCAAATATGACGGCGCAGCTTAATGGTTCATTACCCTCTGCAGGCGACGGCAGCGGCTTTTGTTCTAGATAAACAACTCATCTTCCATGTAGTGCCAGCAAGCTGGCACTTTATTACCTTACAATTTAATAACCTGAGAAAATTATAGAAAGTCCGGAACTTTTAAAAAGTGCAAAAATTTAGCTAGCTAAAACTATAAAGCCTCTGTATTAAAATGCTAACAACTTAAATGTTTTAGTTCGGCTTTTAGAAAGTTTAACTATGCAATAACAAATCTATTTAGTCGCCTTTTATATTGCCTTTCCCCTGCACTGCTTTTATTAAAGGTATACATGCTAAAGAAAGTATTAGTGCAATAAAAAAACCGATCATAGTGTTGCCAAACCAGATCCTAAAAATATTAGTTAATAAAGTTAAAATAAGAGCAGATATAATCCATGGATTTACGTTTTTCATTTCTAATTCCTTTTATGTTTTAAACAACTATTTTTTATCCAACTGGACTTCCCGTACTTTGCTAAACACTCAAGTACATTAAACATTTAGAGATATAATTAATTTGCTCGGTGTACTCTTACAAACTTCGCTAATGTGCCATGTATAGTGGTCACTGGTAAACTTTGATGTATGAAGTCAAGATTTGACCCCATTCGCTTCAGCGAATGAATTCAAGATTAAAAAGCAATCAATTAAAAATAGTAAGATATGTTCCTAAAAAGAGTAATTATACAGCCTCAACGCCTTGCTAAGCGGAAAATAATGGTTGGCTATAATCGCGAAGCGATGGCCAACTGTTATTTT
>NZ_JAGJEJ010000023.1:0-64084 GCF_018101025.1 Pseudoalteromonas sp. MMG006 | reverse complement strand
TACTTTGTTTTAAACTTTCTTTTTAGAAGATTCAAAACAGAAGTTTTATTTAACTCTCTGAGCCGCTGCTGCCTTGCTATGCGTCGGCGTTTCCCGTCTCAGTGGGGTCGCATTATAGGGAGAACAGATTTTTACGCAAGTACTTTTTTAAAGAAAAACTAAAAAAACAGTCTGTTCGGTCAGTATCTGAACTAAACACCCTGAAACTGATACTTTTGTAATCAAAAAGAACCCTATGTGGTACAAAAATAACCTTGCTGATACACTCAGAGCTAATAACTATTATCTAAAAAGGTACTAACTATGACAATCCGTTCTTATAAAGGTGTAACGCCTTCGTTTAATTCATCTGTATACGTTGATGAGTCATCAGTTTTGGTTGGCGATATTCAACTAGGTGATAATAGTAGCGTATGGCCTTTAGTTGCTGCTCGTGGCGATGTTAACTATATACGTATTGGTGAGCGCTCTAACATTCAAGATGGCAGTGTATTACATTTATCGCGTGCAACTAAAAGTAACCCTGACGGTTACCCCCTTATAATAGGCGATGATGTAACGGTTGGTCACAAAGTGATGCTGCATGGGTGTGTACTTGGAAACCGTATACTCGTGGGTATGGGTGCTATTGTTATGGATAATGTAACTGTAGAAGATGATGTTATTATTGGTGGGGGCTCATTAGTACCACCAAATAAGCGCTTAGAATCTGGCTATCTATATGTAGGTAGCCCTGTAAAGCAAGCCCGCCCACTGACTGAGCAGGAGCTCACCTTTTTAAAAATATCTGCAGATAACTATGTGCAATTAAAAGATGAATATTTAGCTGAGGCTAACTAAGTCCACCTCTATTTGTCCCGCCGAGTTATAACTTTCTTCTTCTATTAGTTGCTCGGCACGTTCTTCGTATTCAAAACGATATTTTTCAAAATAATCTGTAGCATGACTTTCATCAGTTAGTTTAAGTGTTTTGACTGCAATAACGCACTCCACCAGCATGCCACTCACTTGAGCAAAAAACACCAACTGGTGATCAGGCTCTCTAAATTCGAGTCTATCTATAAACTGTATAGCTTGGTTCATTTTAGTGAGCCTTGTTTAAGCGCTTTAACTACAGGGAGGATTTCTGGCATTTTGTTATGCCATACATAATATGCTTGTGCTGCCTGCCCTACTAACATACCACTGCCATCTAAAAGCTTAGTATTGTTATTATACTCCGCAACCCAGCTCATAAAAATAGTCTTTGTCTGCGAATAAAACATATCATATGCAACATCACAGCCTTTTAAGTACTTTTCATTAAGTGCGGGTAACTCGTTATTCATACTGCTAGAGGTGGAATTTACAATTAGTGAGTAGTCACTTACTGGCAAGTCATTAAAACCAAAACCAGAAACAGGCCCATATTCAGCAAATAATTGAGCAAGGTCCTGTGCCTTTTGAGCTGTACGATTAACGATAATGATTTCTGCGGGTTTTTGTTCAAGCAAAGGTAATATAACTCCCCTTGCAGCACCACCCGCACCAATTATTAAAATACGCTTATCAGTAATTACGACTTCATTTGCAAGTAGATCATTTACAAAGCCGACCCCGTCGGTGTTATCTCCTAATAATGTACCATCGTCTCTTTTTTTGAGTGTATTAACCGCGCCCACTATTTTTGCAAGGGGAGTTAGTTCATCAGCCATAGCAAAAGCTTGCTCTTTAAATGGCATTGTTACATTGGCACCTTTACCCCCTTGTTCAAAAAAAGACGATACTGTTTTTTCAAAGTTATCTATAGGTGCTAATATTGCGCGGTAGTCGATTTGCTCACCCAGTGAGATAGCAAATTGTTTATGTATCGCGGGGGATTTTGAGTGTTTGATTGGATTTCCAAAAACCGCATATTTGTCCATTTTAAAGCAACCTCTTTGCAGCTATAACACTGCCTATTAACGATGATAAGTAATATGATTAAACGACTTTTTTCTAAATCTAAGCCAACCCCTGAGCAACAAGCTCCTACTCCAGAAAAAACACCGTACGAAATAATTGGCGGAGAAACCGGTGCCCGTGCTATTGCTAATAGATTCTACGACATAATGGCTAGCGATGAATACGCTAAACCGTTATATGATATGCATCCTCTGCCATTAGATCGAATTCGCCAAGTATTTTTTGAATTTTTATCTGGTTGGTTAGGCGGTCCTAGCTTATTTACTGAAAAACATGGCCAACCTATGCTGCGTAAACGCCATATGCCTTTTTCAATAAATAAAGACCTACGTGATCAATGGATGTATTGCATGAATAAAACCCTCGATATAGAAGTGGATAACCCACTCCTGCGTGAAGGCTTAAAGCAATCGTTTGGTCAACTTGCCACACATATGATTAATGAGCACTAATAAAATAGCAAAAGGCGCTGTTAGGCGCCTTTTAGTAAGTCGATTTGTCTTGTCCTAGAATGTATTTAAACATTTAGCACTTATTTACAACTGCCACTCTCGGGCTATCAAATCACTTGGTTTAGTTGTTAGCCATTCTTGAGGGCGTAAATAGTATTGATATAAGTCAACCTCAGCACTTTCTGCCTCTGGTTTATAATTGTATTCCCAGCGTGCTAATGGTGGCATAGACATTAATATAGACTCAGTACGACCACCGCTTTGCAGGCCAAACAACGTGCCTCTGTCCCACACTAGGTTAAATTCAACGTAGCGTCCGCGACGATATAATTGAAAGTCACGTTGTTGCTGTGTAAATTCATCATTTTTGCGACGTTCGATAATAGGTAAGTAAGCATCTAAAAAGCCATTACCCACTGATTGCATAAATGCAAAGCTCTGCTCAAACCCTAGCTCGTTCAAATCATCAAAAAATAGCCCACCCACACCACGTGTTTCGTCGCGGTGCTTAAGGTAAAAATATTCATCGCACCAGGTTTTGTATTTTGCATAAACGTCGCTACCAAACGGTGCGCAAATATCGTGTGCTACTTGATGCCAATGCTGTACGTCTTCAAATACAGGGTAAAAAGGGGTTAAATCAAATCCGCCGCCAAACCACCAAATAGGCTCTTCGCCTTCTTTTTCAGCAATAAAAAAGCGTACATTAGCGTGGCTTGTGGGTACGTGTGGGTTTTTAGGATGAATAACTAACGACACACCACAAGCATGAAAGCTGCGCCCTGCAAGCTCAGGCCTATGCGCAGTAGCAGAGCCTGGCATAGATGCGCCAAATACATGAGAGTAATTAACGCCGCCCTGCTCAATTACGTTACCGTTAGTGGTTACTCGGGTACGACCCCCGCCACCTTCGGTGCGCTGCCAACTGTCTTCTACAAACTTTGCACTGCCATCAGCCTTCTCTAAGCCTTGGCAAATAGTGTCTTGCAAAGCCATAAAATAGGCTTTTACTTGTTCTAATAATTCGCTTTGCATATTAACCTCTAAACACTTTGCCGGTCATGGCATCTTTAATTGTACTTGGTTGCGTATTCCCGCCTAACGGCTCGTCAACATAAAAGCCTACTTGCTCTGCAAATTGCAGCTGCGCTTGTGCAATGCTTGTTACGGTTTCTTGACCCGTTAAGTTTGCACTTGTTGAAACGAGTGGCTTACCAAACTCTTGGCACAAACGTTTAACTGTTGGGTGGTTGCTAACGCGCACAGCGATGGTATCAAATTGACCTGTTAGCCATTTAGGTGTGTTTTTAGCTGCTGGCATTACCCATGTAATAGGTGCTGGCCAACTCGAGAATATATCAGCGCGCTTGTCCATTGGTAATTTAGCATCATCAACATACTTTAATAACTGACCGTAATTATCAGCGATTAAAATAAGGCCTTTCTCTACTGGGCGCTGTTTAATCGCCAATAACTGCTCTACAGCTTTTTGGTTATCTGGATCACAACCTAAACCAAAAACAGCTTCGGTTGGATATAAAATAACACCACCTTGTTCTAAACACGAAACAGCCGTAGGCGTATTAGAGGGGTTTGACAAAGTACTCTCCAAAAATTATTAAACGTTATTTAGTTGGGGCAAGCTTGTGCATGCAACTTTTTTGCGGGCATTGTAGCACAGCGCCATTAGACATCTTTTTCTCGATCACGAGTGGCCAATCACATTCTGGGCATGGTATTGCTATAGGTTTATTATTTAGCGTGTACTTACAACTAGGATAGCTATCGCAGGAATAAAACGTTTTACCAAACTTATTACTTCGCGCAACTAAGTGACCTTTTTTACATTTAGGGCAAGGAGGTAATGCCTCTTCGTTTTGCTTTTCATCATCTTCGTTTGCAATGTAATGGCATTCAGGGTACCCGGTACAGCCAATAAACATACCATAACGGCCATTCTTAACCACCAGCGGTTTAGTGCACTGTGGGCAAGCTGAATCTTCAAGTATTTTAATTTCGTTGCTGTCGTGATGAGCAAGAGGACGAATAAAGTCGCATTTAGGGTAACTAGCACAGCCTAAAAATGGACCCGACTTACTATTACGTATAACCAGTTCAGAACCGCACTGTGGGCATATTTCGTATTCTTTTTCTAAGGCGTGCTTATCCGCTGAGAAAAGCGAATGGTCGATTTTACTCATGCTGATCCTAAAGGTTAATGAATTTTCGCCTAATATACCCAAACCACTTAAAGATACAAGTTGTGCATATACCTTTAAGTAGTTTAAACGAGCTTTTAATGTAAAAGCTCGGTGGGTTCGTCAAAAATTAAATCTTCCATTTGGCCATATTCCTCTTCAGAACCAGGTACATTAAAGAGCACCATGAGCACTACCCACTTTAAGTCGTCTAACCCTATATATGGTTTATCTAATGCTGATAAGCGGTCCATAACCATCTCTCGGGTTACACTATTAATAACGCCTATTTGCTCAACAAACATTAAAAAACCACGGCATTCAACATTAAGCATTTGGCATTCACTGTCGGTAAACACTCTTACGGCATGTTGAGGCTTAGTAATTAAGTAAGGCGACTCGTCGCTGTACTGTAAATCTGCAAGTTGCTCTAACCAATCTAACGCTTTAAATATTTCAGGTTTATTGAACCCTGCACGAAGTAATTCATCCGTTAGCTGATTTTGCTCAACATAAATATCGGCCTCGTTATGGATGTAGTTTTCAAAAAGATACATAAGAATATCAAACATATTACCCCCGGGTACTTAACTTTATGTAGCCATCTAACACTCGCTCAATCTGATCGTCTAACTCTAAATCAAGCAACCTAGCCAATACTTTATCTATAGGCCACTGAGCGCGGCGTACAATATCGTCAACACTGGTTACCTCAAAACCAATACTATTTAATACCGCACAGTCTGACTCTTCGTTAACAGGTTCGTCTTTATTATATAGACCGCTTTGATAAGAAAAGCTCACTTCATCTAATATATCTGTTACGTTTTCAACCAGTTTTGCACCTTGCTTTATTAAAAAGTGACTTGCTTGCGCAAGCGGGTTTTTAATAGAACCCGGTACTGCAAACACCTCTTTATTTTGCTCAAGTGCATAACGTACAGTAATTAACGAGCCACTTTTAATTTCAGCCTCTACTATTAACACCCCTAACGATAACCCTGAAATAATACGATTACGGCGAGGAAAATTATGCGCATTAGCGGCCGTACCTGGTAAAAATTCACTGATCAGCAAACCATGCTCTAGCACTTGGTCTGTTAATAGTTTATGGCGTTTAGGGTAGTAAATATCGACACCAGTTCCTAACACTGCAATTGTTTTGCCGCTTCCAGCTAAGGCCCCTTTATGTGCCGCACCATCTATTCCTCGCGCCATACCAGAGGTGACCGTTATACCCGCAAGAGTAAGTTGATACGCAAATTCAGATGCTATTTCAAGGCCTGTCGGTGTGGCATTTCGACTACCGACTATCGCTATTTGCGGACTGGAAAGTAATGACGTATCGCCTTTGCAAAACAAAAGTAATGGAGCACTAGCTATGTGCTTTAAATCGGTTGGATAAAGCGCATCAAAAATGCATATAACAGTTATATTATTTTGCGTTATTTGTTGCTGGTAATAATCAACTTGCTGCCAATTCGTATTTTGTAGGTTACTCGCCTGATTAGCCGTTAAGCCAAGTTGCTGAAGCTCATTACTCGACAAATCAAATAACGAAGCGAGGGAATGTGTTTGAGATAGTGCCAAAAGGGTTTTAATGCCCAACCCTTTACACATATAAAAGGCAAGCCAGTGGGCTAGCTTGCCAGATGATTGATCCATGCTCTCTCCTAGAGCACCGACTCGCTACTTCTTAATGAATAACTGCAATATCTCCAATGCGAATTGGGTGCTGATTTTTAGTTATTAATGCATAACTTACTTTGTCATACACTTTGAAAACAATAAGCTCTCCAACTTTTTCTTTAGGCATTGTCCACGTTGTATTTTCTTCATCAGATTCATCACCAAATAACTGACTAGCGTCAGATAGTAATTTTTCGAATTTACTCGAATCCTCAGGATAACGAGGACCACGAGGGCCATCAATAACTGTCGGAGACTGACGTTCTAAATCAAGCACATGCCCTGGCTCTATTTGTTGGTCGCGACCTAAGTTTAGCACTACAACATCCATTGTGCTGAATTCTCTTACTTGACGCGGAGATGCAATAACATGACCCGATACTGCATTGTCTGGGCGGTGAATATCAAAGTATGCAGGAAGTAATTGCCCTTGCATTGCTGGCATTAAAAAATCACCTTGTTGAATTTCACGTTTAACAGACTCAACACGTAATGATGAAGGTACTCCATTTTGCTCATCGCCCGTTCTAAATGCACGCGCCATACCCACATAAGAGGCACGCGTTGCGAGTACTTCACCGGTTTCTAAGTCGGTATAAGGTTCGCCTTCATGATAAATGGCATACGCTTTGTGTACTTTTAAGTCACCTTTAACATACAAAATATGGCCTAACGTTTGTGTTTTAGTATTTTCGTTTGCACCTAAAACATAAGGCATACCTTTAATATCGTCACTATCAATTGCCTGCTCGAAACTGATGTAAGGTTTGATCATTTCAAGTGGTAAAGTAGTTATTGCATTCGTGCCTTTTGGTGTAATGCGCCCTTGAGGAGATAGTTTTCTATACGCTTTATTAATCACCAAACGTGGATTTCCATCAGCGTCATATATTAGAGCGAGCGCATCACCCGGGTAAATAAGATGAGGATTATCAATTTGTGGATTCATTTGCCAAAGTTCAGGCCACAGCCATGGCTCATCTAAATAAATGCTAGAAATATCCCAAAGTGTATCGCCTTTCTTTACAACATACTGTTTTGGTGCATCTTTTTTTATTTTAAGTACATCAGCAACTGCCGGGAAAGCAGCACTTAACGCAAGCATGATTGCAAGTAATGGAGATTTCATTGAGCTTCCTTGTATTGTTTTTTCATTATTATTGTCCAAAACCTGTTAAAGGGGAACGCTAATGGCTAAAATAAGAGCATACAACACCCTAAATTAAGCACAAGTGTAAAAAGGTAACTATGGCTAGGTTAGAAGTTTTAAGATTTCCAGATGAGCGTTTACGTACAGTAGCAAAAGACGTTGAACAAGTTGACGACGCAGTACGCCAAATTGTTAAAGACATGCTGGAAACTATGTATGATGAAAATGGCATTGGCTTAGCAGCCTCACAAGTAGATATTCATCAACGTATCGTAGTAATTGATGTATCTGAAGAGCGCGATGAGCCTTTAGTACTTATTAACCCACAAATTATTAAAAAAGACGGCTCTACCGTAAGTGAAGAAGGCTGTTTATCAGTACCTAACTCGTACGCAAAAGTAGACCGTGCAGAAACAGTCACTGTTGCTGCGCTTAACGAAAACGGTGAAGAGTTTGTATTAGATGCAGACGAATTACTGGCTATCTGTATTCAACACGAGCTTGATCACTTACAAGGTAAGCTATTTATTGATTACTTATCACCACTAAAACGCCAACGTATTCGTAAAAAGCTTGAAAAAGAAGCTAAATTTGCAGCACAGTAATAAGCACCTTAGGAAAACTCAGTGACCCAACCATTACGCATTATATTTGCCGGTACGCCGGATTTTGCCGCACGTCATCTACAAGCGCTTATACAAAGCGAGCACCAAATAGTTGGTGTATACAGCCAACCTGACCGCCCTGCTGGTCGAGGTAAAAAATTAAAAGCCAGTGAAGTTAAAGCGCTAGCGCTTGAACATAACTTACCGGTTTTTCAACCAGAGTCGTTAAAAAGTGATGACGCATTAGCAGAGCTTAAAAGCTTAAATGCCGACATTATGATTGTGGTGGCTTACGGGCTAATTTTACCAAAAGCAATATTAGAAGCCCCGCGTTTAGGTTGTCTAAATGTACATGGCTCTATATTACCGCGCTGGCGTGGTGCTGCACCTATTCAACGTGCAATTTGGGCAGGTGATGAGCAAACCGGCGTAACTATTATGCAAATGGATGAAGGGCTTGATACCGGCGACATGCTACATATTAGTCGCTGTGCAATTAATGCTGATGAAACCAGTGCCAGTTTATACACTAAACTGGCCGAGCTGGGCCCTGATGCCCTTATCGAAACTGTTAATAAATTAGCAAAAGGCGAGCTTGTAGCTGAACCTCAAAATGATGAGCTGGCTAACTATGCTAAAAAGCTATCTAAAGACGAAGCAAATATCGACTGGTCTATGGATGCAGCTCAAATAGAGCGAAATATTCGCTCTTTTAACCCTTGGCCTGTGTGTTTTACACAAATGGGTGAGCAAACGGTAAAAATTTACCAAGCGCAAGTGGTTGAGCAAACAGGTAGTGCAGGCCAAGTTTTATCAAGCGATAAAATGGGTGTGGTTGTCGCGTGTGGCAAACATGCTATTTGCATTACGCAATTACAGCCGCAAGGCAAAAAGCCAATGGCAATTAATGACTTTTTAAATGGTCGTAGTGATTGGGTTACCCCGGGTACAGTATTAGGCGAAAATAATGAGTAATGTTCCAAATGTACGCGCGCTTGCCGCAGAAACTTTATATAACGTCGTTGATAAAGGCGCATCGCTTAATCAAGAGCTTCCTTTTGCAAGTCAAGGCTTACCCCCAAAAGACAAAGCTTTACTGCAGCAAATTTGTTATGGCGTATTACGATACTTACCAAGCCTTGAAAACTATTGCCAACACTTAGTAGAGCAGCCGTTAAAAGGTAAGCGTAGAATATTTCAGTTTTTATTATATGTAGGCATATACCAGCTACAGCACATGCGCGTACCACCGCATGCCGCAATATCAGAAACCGTAAATGCACTCGCTCAAATGCGCGCACTGGGTTTAAAAGGCCTAATAAATGCTATTTTACGTAGCTTTCAACGCCAACAAAGCGAGCTCGAAGAAAAAGCGAAGCAAATACCAGTGTGTTTATACAATCATCCAAATTGGTTCATTAAACAAGTACAAGCTGCATACCCAGATAGCTGGGAAGCATTGCTTGAAGAAAACCAGCAACAAGCCCCTATGTGGTTACGTGTAAATCAAGCTCAATACAGTACGCAAGAATACAGCGAAATGTTAACGGCTAACGATATTGAACACACATTAAACCCAGAATTTGTTGACGGTATTAAGTTAGCTAAGCCGCGTGATGTATTCTCGCTGCCAGAATTTGATGTAGGTGCATGTTCGGTGCAAGATGCAGCAGCACAACTTGCAGCACGCTTTTTAGAACCTAAAGCTGATGAATACATTTTAGATGCCTGTGCAGCGCCTGGCGGAAAAACGTGTCATATATTAGAGCTTGCTGATGCTGAAGTATTAGCCCTAGATAGCGACTCAACTCGCCTTGAGCGTGTTAAGCAAAACCTTACGCGTATTGGCTTAGGTGCCGATTTACAATGTGGTGACGCTTCACAGCCTCATACTTGGTGGGATGAACAGCAGTTTGATCGTATATTATTAGATGTGCCATGTTCTGCAACTGGTGTAATACGCCGTCACCCAGATATAAAATGGTTACGCCGCGCATCAGACATCGAAGATCTAGCTAAACTGCAAAGTGATATAATCGATAGCATTTGGCCCCTACTAAAACCAGGTGGCACATTGGTATATGCTACGTGTTCGGTACTCCCACAAGAAAACCAGCAACAAGTTGCTAAGTTTTTAGCGAATAATGACGATGTAGTGCATATTCCATTGCACGAGAACGACACTGTTACTAACCCGGGTTTGCAATTACTACCGGGCGAAAGTGATGGATTTTATTACGCTAAGCTAGTTAAAAAAGCCTAATAACCGTACACTAAATAGTTAGCCATTTATGAGATATTAAATGGCTATTTTTTTAATTAAACGGTAATTAATCTCTTTTTAGGTTGATTACTAATACGGGTAAATAATGAAAATAATCATACTCGGAGCTGGGCAAGTTGGCGCTACGCTTGCTGAAAACTTAGTTGGCGAACAAAACGAAATTACGGTTGTAGATATAGACGGCAACCGTCTGCGTGAACTTCAAGATAAGTACGACTTACAAGGGGTTATGGGCCACAGTGCGCACCCTGATGTACTACGCCGTGCTGGCGCTGAAGATGCCGATATGATTATAGCGGTAACCAGTTCAGATGAAGTGAACATGGTTGCTTGCCAAGTAGCATATAGTATTTTTAATACCCCGACTAAAATTGCTCGAATACGTTCAGAGCAATATTTAAAATACCGCGAAAAACTTTTCCAAAATGACGATTTACCAATCGACCATTATATTGCCCCAGAAGCACTCGTGACCAAATATATTCGCCGTTTAATAGACTACCCTGGTGCATTACAAGTATTACAATTTGCCGATGGTATGCTCTCCTTAGTGGCTGTTAAAGCTTATTACGGTGGCTTGTTAGTGGGTTATGCGCTTTCTGCTTTAAAAGAGCACATTCCTAATGTAGAAACCCGCGTTGCGGCTATTTATCGCCAAGGTAAAGCTATTAAACCGCTGGGTACTACAGTAATTGAAGCCGACGATGAGGTCTTTTTTATAGCCGCAACCAAGCATATTCGCGCGGTGATGAACGAGCTACAAAAGCTAGAACGCTCTTACAAAAAAATTATGATTGCTGGCGGCGGTAACATTGGTGCCGGCCTTGCCCGCTCACTTGAAAAAAACCACAGTGTTAAATTAATAGAGCGCAGTAAAGAGCGTGCTGAGCAACTATCTGAAATGCTCGACAACACAGTGGTATTTTGCGGTGATGCATCAGATCAAGAGTTGTTATCTGAAGAACATATAGAGCAAGTTGACGTATTTATTGCCGTAACTAACGACGATGAAGCAAATATTATGTCGGCTATGCTTGCAAAGCGAATGGGCGCACAAAAAACCATGGTACTTATTCAGCGTGGTGCATACGTTGATTTGGTACAAGGTGGGGAAATAGATATAGCCATATCGCCGCAGCAGGCCACTATATCGGCATTGCTTACTCATGTACGCCGTGGTGATATAGTTAATGTTTACTCATTACGCAAAGGTGCAGCAGAAGCAATTGAAGCCGTTGCTCATGGCGACGAAAACACTTCAAAAGTGGTTGGCCGTGCAATTGCCGACATTAAGCTCCCAGCCGGTACTACTATTGGCGCAATAGTACGTAACGACGATGTACTTATAGCCCACGACGATACAATTATCATGTCGGGCGATCATGTAATCATGTTTTTAATCGACAAAAAACACATTACCGTTGTAGAAAAGCTATTCCAAGTAAGTGCTATATTTTTATAATTATTTGGCGTAAATGCAAAAAAGCCGCTGACTAAGGCGGCTTTAGTGGAGTATGAAGCGTTTGCTTACTGTACTTTTGCAAACTCTTCTTTTGAAAGCTCGCCGTTTCCGTCTGCATCTAAATCATCAAAAATCTTTACTAATTGTGAATTTACTTGCGCTTCTTGCTTAGTGATTGCACCATCACCATCGGCATCAAATGAGGCAAAGTCTACTGCCGCGTAAGCTGCTGATGAAGATGCTAAAACTAAAACTGCAAGTGTTGTATTTAATGTTTTCATAATAATATTCCTAGTAAGATGGGAAGTCCTTTTCAAAGATCCTTAACTGTGAAAAATGCTTAACCTTTAAAGATTAATTAGTAATCTGAGAACTCTTCTTTAGAAAGCTCACCACTACCGTCTGTATCTAGCTCAATAAATTCAGCCATTAAATCTGTATCTACTGCCGCTTCGCTTGGGCTAATTGCGCCACTGCCGTCGGTGTCTAAACTATCGAAATCTGATGCTGCAAATGCAGCTGAAGAAGATGCGATAGCAATAAGAGCGAGTGCTTTATTTAGATGTTTCATAGCGTATTCCTTCATATTCAATGTTCTATCAAAAAATTGGTTTGCTAAAATAAAAGTTATATTCACTTCCTTGTTATCCTCTTTCGTAAGCTCCCTTGCCTACTTAGGTTGTCTTTGGCAACTCAGGATAAATCACTTTAAATTAAGCTTCTGAAAACTCTTCTTTTGATAACTCACCATTTTGGTCAGTATCGAGCTCTGAAAACATGCTCATTAGCTTTGCATCTACCGATGCTTCTGCTTGGCTAATTGCGCCATTACCATCTACATCTAACGTATTAAAATCTGATGCTGCAAAAGCTGCTGATGAAGATGCAATAGCGATTAGTGCTAAAGTTTTATTAATGCTTTTCATAATATGTATCCTTCAAATTTATGTGTGTGCGATTAAGTCTTTCACTTTAAATCACGTTTTCGTTCAGTACACCCAGACTATTACAACTTAAATGCCAACCTTTAAAAGCCATTAAATATCAGTTCGTTACGATTTTTTCTTCATTGTTTTGAAGATTTTAGCTATGATTTTTGTTGCTATTTAGCAACGCGATTTACTAAGGGAGAATTAAATTCAACTAAAACAGCTAGTTACAATTAAGTAAAAAGCTACAGTTTTGAGTATTTAATGGAAAGATGGGGTTTTACCTAAAAAATTTAAGTAAACTTTAAGCTAAGCAGGTTTGCAGTGAAAATAATCATTCTATTTTTACCTAGTTCAACCAACTGTTATTTATAGAAATTATATTTATTTTTAAATTAAATGAAGAAATATTTTTAATATTTTGACGAAAAATACCTTTTTGTTGCAAAAAGGCGAAACGTTATTACTCTACAGCCATATCAAGTACAGATGGGTCGATAAAATGCTCTTTCATAAATGCTTTCATTTCATCTTCACTGGCTAATAACCTAATCCCGCAATTAACACCTGATGAGTGCTCTTTTACACTGCAAATTTCACCTTGAAAATCCTTACTGTTGGTATCTAGTATTACAGTGCATGTTTTTTAGGTCTTCGTCTTGTTGATCGCCTCTAATATCAAACATAACACCTGTGAGTGAAATATCTTTGATGATGCCTTCAAGTACTCTGTTATCGCTCACTTTTAATTTAGCCGGTAATAAGGTAAGGATCCGTGCTTAAAAGCGCAGGAAAAAGCTGTACTTGCTTAGGGTAGTTAATAAAGATCAACCTAGTAGGGTGAGTAGCCACCGACATAATTTGTTGTCAAAAGGCAATAATCTGCCCACCATTGCTTTATATTAATGCTCTTACTATGACAGTTACACCGTCGCGTAAATAATCACTCCTAACGGGTAAGCGCTTTAAATTAGGGAAATTTAAATAATAAATTTATTTTCGAGCAAGCCTACAAACTCGGTTTTAATACACTTGCTGTCAGTCGGGGTTAGTGTATTTCTAAATCAACCAAACCACTTGGAGTAAGCTGGTGTAATTTGTTTAGATTTGACGCTGGCATACTCTACCCCTGAGTTAGTTTAATAACGTTTAGCCACGCCAAAAAGTAGGCGTAAATAATACTAATAACGTGAATATTTCTAACCGGCCAAATACCATAGCAATAGTTAGCAACCATTTTGCACCATCGGTAATTGCACCATAGTGTGAGGCAACATCACCTAAGCCTGGGCCTAAATTATTTAAACACGCAGCAGTAGCTGAGAACGCCGTAATGTTATCCATACCTGTGCCCATAAGCGCCAGCATAATAATAATAAACACCAGTGCATATGCCGAGAAAAAGCCCCATACGGCCTCTACAACCTTATCTGGCAATGCTTTACGGCCAAGTTTAATAGAGTATATAGCGCGCGGGTGTACAAGCCTATTAAGCTCACGTACGCCCTGTAAGTAAAGTAAAAATACTCTTACTACTTTCATACCGCCACCGGTAGAGCCTGCACAGCCACCAATAAAGCTCGAAAATATAAGTAAAATAGGTAAAAACAGCGGCCAAGTAGAAAAGTTATCGGTAGCAAAGCCTGCCGTTGTGCTCATAGATACCGCTTGAAACAAAGCTTGATCGAGGGTCTCGTCGCCATTGGCAAATATTTCGTTAGATGAAAGCACTGTAAAACAAATAACCACCAGCGCTAATTGTATACACAAAAACACCTTAAACTCAGGGTCTCGTATGTATACTTGAATATTTCTGCTTGCAACAGCCGCATAATGCAAAGAAAAGTTAACCGCCGCAATAATTAAAAAGAACACGCAAATAAAGTTAATCATAGGGCTGTCAAAATGCCCCATAGATGCATCGTAAGTAGAAAAGCCACCGATCGCCACCGTAGAAAACGCATGACATATAGCATCAAACCACTCCATTCCAGCAGCCCAATAAGCCAGCATACACGTAATAGTTAACGACACATAAATATACCAAAGGTGCTTGGCTGTATCGGCTATACGAGGGGTCATTTTAGAGTCTTTTACTGGGCCGGGTATTTCAGCACGGTACAACTGCATTCCACCAACACCTAGCATGGGCAGTATAGCGACAGCAAGTACGATTATGCCCATACCGCCAAACCACTGGAGTTGCTGGCGATAAAATAATACCGATTTTGGCAAGTATTCAATACCCGTTAGTACAGTAGCACCGGTGGTTGTAAGGCCTGAAAACGCCTCAAATACGGCATCAGCCAAAGATAAGTTTGGCTCTTGTAAAAATATAAGCGGTAATGATGCAAACGCCCCAAGTACCAACCAAAACAAAACAACAATTAAAAAGCCTTCACGTGCTTTTAAATCGCCGTTTTCATGGCGGTTTGGGTAGTAGGCCATCATGCCAATAACAACGCTGAATATAAATGCTAAAACAAACGGAACACCACCACCGTCTTTATAAATTAAAGACACCAGTGCCGGTGGCACCATGGTAATACTAAACAGCGCAACAAGTTGGCCAAGAATTTTTATGATGGTACGAAATTGCATTTAGCTTATCGCTTTTATTATTAGTAAACTGAGATTGAATAACTTCAATCAGATCAAATTAAACAGGTATGCATTAAATGCAATTTGTGTAGGTTATTACTCTTTAATAGTTAACTCAACTGCGCCGTGGCTTAAATCAAAAATATCTTTTATCGCTTGCTGGGCTTGTCGACTATCTATTGTGATCGCCCATTCAATATTAGCAGTAAATTGCTTATCAATATTAAGTACCTGATAACTGGTTTTTAATAACTGCTCTATTGCACCTTGCATGTTGTATTCGCTTTGGCCAATTATTTCTACGCTAGGTACTTTCGTGACTGTTTTAAGTTGAGTAAGCGCATTATTAAGTGAGCCGCCATAAGCACGCACTAAACCACCTGTGCCTAACTTAATCCCCCCAAAATAACGTGTAACCACTGCGGTAATTTCACCAAGCCCCGACCCCACCAGCACATTTAACATAGGTTTGCCTGCTGTGCCGTTTGGCTCTCCATCATCTGAAAAACCATAAACATGGCTGCCACCAGGATTACCCGCTACATGCGCCCAACAGTTATGGCGAGCATCTGAGTACTTTTCTTCAATGCTTTTAATAAACGCTTTAGCTGCATTTAAATCAGGCGTATGAGCTATATGAACAATAAAAGTGCTTTTTTTAATTTCTTCTTGGTGAAACACATCTTCGGCAGGGTATTTATATTCAGACATAATTAAAGCTCAATTAAAAATGGGGCCAAAAGGCCCCTTTGTATTCGCGTATTTTAGCGCGTATTAGCTAACTCGTCTTTATAAGGATTTAGTCGAGCGCTAAATCACGAGTCATATTTTCTAGGCTATCTTCGTGAACAATAATGTTGTCTTCAATACGAATACCGCCATAAGGTTTAAACGTCTCAACTTTGTCCCAGTTAATAAACTGCTTATTGTCGGTTTGTGCTAAATCACCAAGCAGTGAATCAATAAAGTATAAACCAGGCTCAATAGTAAACACTTGGTTTTTCTCAATTCTACGAGTACAACGCAAGAACGGATGCCCTTCAGGCGATGGTTGATGTGTGCCCTTTTCGTCACTCATAAAACCGCCCATATCATGCACTTGTAAACCTAGGTGATGCCCTAGTCCATGCGGGAAAAAAGTAGAGGTAATTTTACGCTCAACAATTTCTGCCGCTGGTAAGTTTACAATTTTGAAGTCGCTAAGTATTTGCGCAATGCGGTTATGGCACTCAACATGTAAATCGCCATATAACATACCTGGCTTTAAACCTTTGCCTAACTCAATTTGCGTAGCCGTCATAGTATTAACAAGCTCAGCAAATTCTCCCTGCTTTTTAAAATCGTATGTACGAGTAATATCAGCAGCGTAGCCATTAAAGTTTGCACCTGCATCAATTAAAAACGAATTATGAGTATGCGGCGCTTTAGGGTCAAAATGTGTGTAGTGCAAAATAGCGCAGTTTTCGTTAAGCGCAACAATATTACCGTATGGCATTTCGTTTTCGCTTTGGCGTGTGGCCATGAGGTACGCTTGTTGAATATCAAACTCGCTACCACCGTTGTAAAACGTATCGCGTGCGGCTTTATGCCCGTCTACTGCTATACGGTTAGCTTGGCGTAAACATTCAAGCTCGTACTGCGTTTTGTATGCACGATGAAAATGAAAATAATTTAGTACAGGCTCAGGGTTCATTAAACTAAAACCAAGTGCTTGTGCTACTTCAATGTACTCGCCCATATACGCATATTTAGCTTTATCGTATGGAAGTAGCTTTTCTACTTGATCGGGCTGTAGTAATAGCTCTATGTCAAAGTACTCAGCCCAAAAGTCACGTGGCTCGTCGGGAACTTTATGCCAAAAATCAACTGGACGATAAAAAATAAGCTTTGGCTTATCGCTGCCATTAACCACAATCCAGCAATGTGGATTATCAATTACAGGCAACCAAGCTTTAAATTGTGGATTAACTTTAAACGGGTAATACATGTCGTCTAAAAACTGGCGCTTAGCTTGGCCTGAGTGAATAACTAAACCTTCGAGCCCTTCACGCTCACAAATTGTACGCGTACGTTGTTGCAATGTGGCAATATGCTCTGCATATAAAACGGCTAATTTATCCATTGTTAATCCATCTTTTAAATTTAACTTGCTTTGAGTCTACCACTTAAAGAGTGAGCGCTCAAAAAAGGGGGATATTTAACATGTAAATATCCCCCTTCTTAATACTTGTACCAACCGTGTTTAGTTATTACTCGATGGGTATCATATATTTAACCGCCCATTTTCATTTCAAGGAGCGGCGCAAGCACATTACCTTCTCGGCCCATTCGAGTGTGATACACCTGCCTATATGCAAATACATTTTTTACATAGTCGCGGGTCTCGCGATACGGAATAAGCTCAACCCATAACTCAGCGGGTATTGCCTCATCGGGTAACCAACGTTTTATACGATGATACCCCGCATTATAGGAAGCCGTTGCTAGTACTTCGTTGCCATGGTTTTTCTTTTTTAAATACTGTAAGTAGCTTGTGCCTAACTTAATATTAGTTTTAGGCTGATACAAGCGATTGCTCGATACACTCCCTTTATTTACGTACTCAGCAGTACTTGGCAATAATTGCATTAAACCGCGCGCATTAGCATGTGAGCGTGCATCTGGCGCAAACGAACTTTCACGCCTTGCAATTGCAATACTCCATGCGGGGTCTATTTTGCTACGTTTGCTGTAACGCTCAAATACATCTTTATATGCAAACGGAAAACGCTGCTCTACATTATCCCATGCTTTTATTTTAGCGAGTGTAAAAATAGTGCTGTCGTGCCAACCTAAATCGGTAGAGAGTATTGATGCAGCTAACTTTTCGTCAGCACTAGAGGTATCTGTTAAGTAATTCCACTCACGGCGCGCTGAGGTAAATCGTTCTATATCGTAAAGCGCCTTTGCACGTTTAAATCCTGGTGCATTACTCACTTTATCAACTAACTTTTGATCAACTGCCAAAGGGTGGTTATTTAAATCAATAGGTAGCCCTAAACGCGCAGCAGCTAAAAAGCCGTAATAATCGCGATTAGTAGCCACTTTTCTCCAAATATCGTCCGCTTTTTGTTGCTCACCACGTTTAGCATAGCTGTACGCTAACCAATATTGTTGACCTAAACTTAAATCTTCTTTGCCTGTAAAAAATGCAGCTATGCCTTCCCAATCTTGGGTTTTGAGCATATTACCCAGCTGCCATTGTATGAGCTTTTTATCTTGTCGGTCTTTAGGTACTTTATTTAGCCAAAAGCTAGCTTGTTTGTGCCCACTTGATGCAAGCGATAGCGCAAAGGTGTAATACACATCAGCCTTAGAAGCCTCACTGTAGTTGAATATTTTTTCTAACTTTTCCCATGCTTTTAATGCAAGCTCTTTGTCACGCCAAATTAAACGCTTAACTCCGTAAAGAGCTATTTCGCCTTCTTTAGCCGATTTATTTTTATAACGGTATAAACCAGCTGCTGCACTTGGGTCGCGACGTACTTTTAAATATAAATCAGCTAAATAGCGTTCATTTTTAGGCAATAGCGTTTTTAAATAAGGTAATAAGCTTTGCGTACCGCCTTGCGCTGCGAGTGTAACGCGTTGCCATACGGTGTCTTCTTTCATGTAGCCTTTTTTACGCCACTGAGAAAAAAGCGCATCACACTCATTTGGTTGCGACTTACCAACCGCCCACAGATCAGTCACCTGATTAAAAATTGCTTTTTCAGGTGCACCTAAATCAAGCTGAAAATCCAAATAAGTACACGTAAGTTCTGCATTTGAGGTTTCGCGATAATTACGAATATATGCCGCTTTTTTGTTTTTATCTTTTAAATACTCTAACCACGCTTTTCGCACAGGCCATTCTAATGGCGTATGCTGATAAACAGTTAAGTAGTCTTCTATTTCAGCTTGGTATTTAAAGTTTGGGTTACGCTGCCAATAGGTTTTTTCAACATACGGTTTCAGCGGATGATTAAGCCCACTAACTGCTTCTTTAAAGTCTTGATAACTACCATAACGTGCTTTTTTTTCAGCATCTAAAAATGCATCGTTATCGATACTCGCCTCGGCAGAATAAAGAGGAAATATAAATGCAGCTGCCGCAACGTTTAATAAATATTTTTTCATAATGTCCTTTAATAAAAAATTAAAGCGATGACTAAAAACTTTCCATCACACCTTAGCACCAAACCAGCTATATTTTAACCAGCCGTTTGTAACCGAGTTAAATTTTTCGTTGCATTTTTAATTTAAAGCAAGCACACTGATTGAAATGCAAACTCATCGTACCAGTCTTAGTTCGTCAACTAGGGAGAATAATAATGTTATATAAAAGCGATTCCTTTGAAGTTAGCTTCCTTAAGGAAAGCATCGCCGAGTTTAAGTTTTGTGTTGCAGGTTCTGTAAACACACTATCTCAAAAAACTCTTTCAGATTGCGCGGCAGCATTAAAAGAATTAGCCGCAAATACTGATATCAAAGGCATGATTTTTACCAGTGATAAAGACCACTTTATTATTGGTGCCGACATCTTCGAATTTTTACCTACATTTACTAAACCAGAAGAAGAATTAGTAACGTGGATCAAAAACGCAACCGACGTTTTTGACGCTATCGAAGATCTACCATTCCCAACACTAAGCGCTATAAACGGTATGGCACTTGGCGGTGGTTGTGAGTGGGCACTTGCTACCGATTATCGTGTTGCAAGTGAAACAGCTAAAATGGGCCTACCAGAAGTTAAACTTGGCATAATGCCTGGTTTTGGTGGCACGGTGCGCCTACCACGCATTATTGGTGCCGATAACGCTATGTTATGGATCACCTCTGGTAAAGAAAACCGTGCAGCTGATGCCTTAAAAGTAGGTGCGTTTGACGCGGTAGTTAGTACTGACAAACTACTAGAGTCAAGCATAGCAACACTTGAATTAGCAATTGCTGGCAAGTTAGATTGGCAAGCAAAACGCAACGTAAAACTACAGCCACTTAAATTAAACCGCGTTGAGCAAGGCATGAGCTTTGCTATGGCAGAAGGTATGGTAATGGGTAAAACCAAAGGCCACTATCCTGCTCCGGTTATGGCAGTACGCACCATTAAAGCAGCGGCAAACTGTACTCGCGATGAAGCAATGGCAATCGAAAATGCTAACTTTGCAAAACTTGCGCGCACTAACGAAGCTGCAGCACAAACCGGTATTTTCTTAAATGACCAGTTTATTAAAGGTAAAGCACGCAAACTTGCTAAGCACAGCGATGTTGAAATTAAACAAGCTGCTGTATTAGGCGCAGGTATTATGGGCGGCGGTATTGCATACCAGTCAGCTTATAAAGGTACACCAATCATAATGAAAGACATCCAACAGGATGCGCTTGATTTAGGTATGGGCGAAGCGTCTAAACTACTTGGTGCAAAAGTTAAACGCGGCCATATGCCAATGGAAAAAATGCTAGCAACGCTTAGCAAAATTAAACCAACGCTTAACGATGCTGACCTACAAAACGCCAACATTATTGTTGAAGCCGTAGTAGAAAACCCTAAAGTTAAGCAAGCCGTATTAGCTGACCTTGAAAAGAACATGCCTGAAGGCACTGTACTTACATCAAACACATCGACTATTTGTATTGATTTGCTTGCAGAAGCACTTGATAAACCAGAAAACTTCTGTGGTATGCACTTTTTCAATCCAGTGCCAAAAATGCCGTTAGTAGAAATTATTCGTGGTGCAAAAACTTCAGATAAAACAATTAACGCAGTAGTTGATTACGCTCTTAAACTTGGCAAGTCACCTATCGTTGTTAACGATTGCCCAGGCTTTTTTGTAAACCGAGTTTTATTCCCTTACTTTGCAGGCTTTAGCAAATTAGTGGTTGAAGGCGCTAACTTTACAAAAGTAGATAAAGTAATGGAAAACGTATTTGGCTGGCCAATGGGCCCGGCTTACCTACTTGATGTTGTAGGTATTGATACGGCTTATCATTGTACTGGCGTAATGGCAGACGGTTTTCCTGAGCGTATGGCACGTGCAGAAAAAGATCCGGTCACTGTTTTTGCTAACGAAAAACGTTTTGGTCAAAAGAACAAAGCGGGCTTCTACAAGTACGAAACAGACCGTCGTGGTCGTCTTAAAAAATCAGGCGATGCAACAGCAGTTGAGCTACTAGCACCAATCACTGATGCACCTAAAGAATTTGATAAACAAGAAATCATTGACCGTTGTATGATCCCAATGATCAACGAAGTACTACTTTGTTTACAAGAAGGCATTGTTGCTTCTCCTCAAGAAGCTGATATGGCCCTTGTATACGGCGTTGGTTTCCCTCCATTTAGAGGCGGCGCGTTCCGTTACTTAGATCAAACTGGTTTAGCTAACTTTGTTGCATCAGCAGACAAATATGCTCACCTAGGTGCGATTTATCAAGTATCAGAGCAAACTCGCAAATGGGCCGAAGAAGGTCGTGTTTTCTATAAGGTGGAAGGTTAATATCATGAATAATCCAGTAATTGTAGATTGTATCCGCACACCAATGGGTCGCTCAAAAGGCGGCGTATTTAAAAACAAGCGTGCGGAAGACTTAAGCGCTCATTTAATGAAGGGCTTATTAGAACGCAACCCAGCGGTTGATCCAGCATCAATTGACGACATTTATTGGGGTTGTGTACAGCAAACATTAGAGCAAGGCTTTAACGTTGCACGTAACGCATCACTGCTTGCGGGTATTCCACATTCAGTACCTGCTACAACCGTTAACCGTTTATGTGGCTCGTCAATGCAAGCATTACATGACGCAGCACGCGCCATTATGACCGGCGCTGGCGACACTTACCTAATTGGTGGTGTTGAGCACATGGGTCACGTACCTATGACTCACGGTAACGATTTTCACCCAGGCTTAGCTACATCAATTGCACAAGCATCTGGCTCTATGGGCTTAACAGCTGAATACCTTGCTACTATTCACGGTATTAGCCGTCAGCAGCAAGACGAGTTTGCTTATCGCTCACATCAACGTGCACATGCTGCAACAGTTGAAGGACGTTTCCGCCGCGAAATTTTAGCAATGGAAGGTCACGCAGCCGATGGCTCACTTATTTTAGTTGAAGATGATGAAGTAATTCGTCCTGAAACAACGGTTGAAGGTTTATCTCAGCTTCGCCCAGTATTTAATCCGGCTTCTGGCTCGGTTACTGCGGGTACGTCTTCTGCACTTTCTGATGGCGCATCAGCGATGTTAGTAATGAGCGAAGAAAAAGCAAAAGAGCTTGGTTTACCAATTCGTGCACGCATTAGAGCTATGGCTGTTGCTGGTTGCGATCCATCAATCATGGGTTACGGCCCAGTACCAGCAAGTAAAAAAGCACTTGCACAAGCGGGTATTACAATTGATGACATCGACGTAGCAGAGCTTAACGAAGCCTTTGCAGCACAATCACTGCCTGTACTTAAAGACTTAGGTTTAGCAGACGTAGTTGATGAAAAAGTGAATTTAAACGGCGGCGCAATCGCACTTGGTCACCCTCTAGGTTGTTCGGGTTCGCGTATTAGCACATCGCTTATTCACTTAATGGAAGATAAAAATGCAAAATACGGTTTAGCAACTATGTGTATTGGTTTAGGCCAAGGCATTGCCACTGTATTTGAACGTGTTCAAGACTAACTATTAGCTTAAACATGTAAACCATCTTGGTGATTAAAAAGGCGAACTAACCTATGTTAGTTCGCCTTTTTTATTCCCTTCAATTAAGTGAAACCAGCTTTTATGAAGCATAATATATAATTATATTACCCACTATTGCAGACCTTAAGATAAGTAAAATAGTTAAATTACACTTAAAATTACGTTAAACTTGCAAACTTATTAATTGCTATGCTTAAGCACTTCGTACACAGCAATCATTTTAATTAAACAGGCCAACTTAATATGAGCTTTGATAACCCCGATCACCAATTAGATGCCATAGGTCTTCGCTGCCCTGAACCTGTAATGATGGTACGTGCTGCCATTCGTAAAATGAATGATGGTGAAACGTTATTAATAACCGCAGATGACCCATCTACAACTCGCGACATTCCGAGCTTTTGTACATTTATGGATCACACGCTGGTGGCTAAAGATGCAGAAGAAGCACCGTATAGATATGTGGTGAAGAAAGGGCTTTAGCTAAATTTTACCACCTGATTCTAGATTATCTCCATTTGGATGTTGTGAATTACTTGCACCAAACTCATCAAAGCATCCACTATCTTTAGTTCCTTTTACTGATTCTATAAATAATTTTTTTATATTTATCTCTTCTTCAAAAACCTTCATCCAAATACTAAAGAAACCATTTGATAGCATTTCTCGAACAATAGTTCTTTGTAACGTTTCTTTGTCAACACAGTTTTGAAAATCTTCATATGCATTAAGTGCAATCATCCATACATTTAGTCTTTGAACCCTACGATCTTTAGCAACACCACTCAAATCAGAGTTAATACTATTATTTAGCCCTAATAGATTAATTGTATTTATTGCCAGTTGCCTATCATGCTCACTTAACCCATCTTTTGGTTCGATAGTTCCATCTTGCTTATATTGAATAGCTCTGAAGGTATTATCTCTATCGGGGAGAAAAATAGATCCTAAATCGACCTCTTTAGCTCCCTTAGTAGAATTGCAATTCACACAGGCTAGTAAGAAATTACTCCACTCTTTTTGTAATTCGGGTTTTGCAAAGTCGCCGCTTTTAGGCTCAATATGTTCAACAGCTAAATTAGTTTGAATACACCTTTCACAATAGCTGCAGTATTGCCCAATTTTAATGCCACTCCATTCGCCGATTCCCACTCTATCTAAAAGGTAGTCAAAAGCGTCTTCATACCTATTAAATGCAGCAACTGGTGTTGCCCCCTTTTTTACTGGTCTCATAATTCAAAGCCAGTTCTAGCTGTATATTTACGTTCTAGAAAAGCTTGATAAGCTGGGTTATCAGAGTAAGGTTTAATTAACTCAGCTAATTGAGTTTGATATTTTTGATGAAACTCCGATGGTGAAAGCCGATCATTATCTAACGTTTCTAAAAAGCTATGCGCAACTTCTTTTAGTAACTCATATTGAACAGAGACATCAGGCCTATTTACTCCCATGTTTTTAGCAATTTCTTCAATTCCTTTATTCGAATACTCAATCAAAGGCTCACCATCTAACATGATTAGTTCATCGCTTGATCTGAGAGATTGAATTAGAAATGGGGAGTGTGTTGTGCAAATAAATTGAATTTTGGGGAATACAGTTCTCAAATCTTCAATTACACGTCTTTGCCATTTTGGATGGAGGTGTAAATCAAGCTCATCAATTAGTACAACTCCTTCTGTTTTTTCGCAGACACTTTCTTCCAAATGAGGGTTCAATATTGCAGCTCTTCTAGCTATGTCGCAAAAAAGTCCTAATATTGTCCTCTGTCCGTCACTCAAGTGCTCAAATGGTGTGGAGCTTCCATCTTCAAACCTAACCATTACCCTTGATTCATCAAAATCAAATCCAAATCCCACACAACTTTCTAAAGCTTTTTTGGCAGCATATTCGATCGCCATTTTCATTGGTGACTTTATTTTCTTTTGTAATTCTGCTAATTCAAGCTTCAGTAACCAAACAGCAATAGATTTATCATCTGCTCCAGTATGAAAACAATCTAAATAAGGTTCAAACCTTGAGTATTGCTTCTTTGCAGAATCTTCAATATCTATTTTATCTTTAGAGATCCACAGACGATCGCATTCATAAAAAGCAATCAAAGGTAAATCAAAATTAGTACCTTTTTCAATGTAGTTGAGTACGTCACTTCCAAGTGTTGAAAGGTTTAATGAATACTCTTTCCCATTGTAGGTCTTCGTACCGCTATTTTGGTACTGAATAGTTCCGCTTATATATGTCTCACTATTTCCCTCAAAGCGAGTTCTTGTCCACTTTACTTTTCCATAAGTAAAAGTATTAAACCTATTAATAATAGGAAACTCACCTAACGCTTCAATTCTTGTAGTTTGTGCTTTATCAAAACGTCCGTTATTTTCGATCTCCCTAACCTCATCAAATTTAATTGGTCTCAGGTTATCATTACTCTTAATGTAGGCATGAGCCCAGCCAGCTAGGGAAATTGCTACACCTTTAAGCAGAGAGCTTTTACCGCAACCGTTCACACCAACAATCAAATTAAATTCTGAATTCAATGTGAATTTCGAGTCGGAAAACAGTTTAAAGTTTTGAATGAAAATGCTGCTTAACATGGTGTTCGCTCTGTACTAAATACAACTGAAATATGAAAGGACTATAGCATAAGAATATACAAACTCTGTAATTTAGGAGTTAATTAAGCCCACTATAAATTTATTTTTAGGGCTCAATAATTTTTAAAATATTTACTTCTTATTTATCGTCACTTTCGGCTTATCGTAGTCACTGTAATCAATGCTTACTATGTAGGTGCCTTTTATTGCGGGTGTATAGCTAAAGTAATTATAAATAGTATTACAGTCTGCAAGCGCTGGTTGGCCAAGTGTTAGTTTTTGCCCTTCAGGTTGTGCGTCACTATAGCCGCAATTGTAGCCTTCACTAAAATCGGCATCGGCTATTTTAAACTCGTATACTTTTCCTGGCGTACTAAATTTAACTTCTGCTTGGTAAAGCGCTGGACCTACTGGCATAAATTGATACTGAGGCTCAGCATCCCAAAGCGTAAAGTCGCCTCTTAAGTAAATGGTTTTATCTAGCTCTTGTTGTGGCAGTACGTCGTTAATAGAAATTTGGCTAGTACAGGCTGTAAGTAAGCCGGCAATAGCGAGTGTTAAAATTCGTTTCATTGGGAGCATCAGTGAGTATCCTCTACGTTCTGTGAAAACTAAAAAGCCAGCAAATCGCTGGCTTTTTAAATTGCTAAGTTAGCTTATTTTTGTAGTACAGAAATATCTGCAATACCTAAAAATAACCCGCTTAACTGGCTTAGTAGCGCAAGACGATTTTGCTTAACTGCTTCATCGTCGGCCATAACCATTACGTTGTCAAAAAAGTTATCAACACTTTGACGAATACCCGCTAATTGGCTTAATGCCTCTTGGTAGTTTCCATCTGCATAAAGTGGTGCAAGCTCAGTGGTAAATTTTGCCACTTGTGATGCTAATACTTTTTCGGCGTCGTCGCTTAATAAGCTCTCATCAACATCACCCTGATTAGTAATATTGTTTTTAGCCAGGATGTTACCTACACGCTTATTAGCCGCTGCAAGCGCTTCTGCTTCGTCTAATGTACGGAAATGGCTTACCGCTTTAACACGGCGATCAAAATCAACTGGCTTAGTCGGACGGCGTGCAAGCACAGCTTGAATTACGTCTACTTCAATACCTTCATCTTGATACCATGCGCGAAAACGCCCTAGCATAAAATCAAATACATCCGTTGATACATTTAGATTAGTTAACTTATCGCCAAACAGGGTTTGTGCTTTTGCTACTAGGTCTAAAATATCAAGCGGAAGTTCTTTTTCTACCATGATGCGTAGTGCACCAATAGCAGCACGACGAAGCGCAAATGGGTCTTTATCACCTTTTGGTGCTTGGCCTATACCAAAAATACCCACCAGCGTATCAAACTTGTCTGCAATCGCTACCGCGCAGCTAATTAGGTTTGTAGGTAAGTTGTCGCCTGCAAAGCGTGGCATGTATTGCTCGTTTTGCGCAACAGCTACATCTTCAGCTTCTCCATCGTGGCGAGCGTAATGCATACCCATAACACCTTGTACGTCGGTAAATTCCATTACCATTTCGGTCATTAAGTCAGTTTTACTTAATAAACCAGCACGCTTTGCAAGGTCTTTGTCGGCACCTAACTGCTCTGCAATGTAACCGGCAAGCTCGCTAATACGTACAGATTTATCTTTAAGCGTACCTAACTGCTTTTGAAATAAAACGGTATCAAGCGACTCTAAACGGCTTTCTAATGTTTTCTTTTTATCAGTTTCAAAGAAGAATTGTGCATCGGCTAAACGTGGGCGCACTACTTTTTCGTTACCTGATATAACCACACTTGGATCTTTACTTTCGATGTTAGATACAAACAAAAACTTATTTAAAAGTTTGCCGTTTTGATCTAATAACGGGAAGTACTTTTGATCGTCCTTCATGGTGTAAATTAGCGCTTCGGCTGGTACATCTAAAAATGCTTCTTCAAATGTAGCTGTTAAAGTAACTGGCCACTCTACAAGTGATGTTACTTCTTCTAGTAAGTCTTCATCCATCGCGACAACAGCGTTAACTGCGCTTGCAGCCTCTTCTATTTGTGTACGTATTTGTGCTTTACGCTGCTCGTAGTCAGCAATAACATAAGCCGATTTAAGTACATCAAAAATATCATCAGCATGGTTAATACTAATTTTTTCTGGGTGATGGAAACGATGGCCTTGTAGTTGGTTACTTACTTGTTTGCCAAGTATTTCGCCTTCTAGTAACTCATTACCAAATAAAATAGTTACGGTATGAACTGGGCGAATAAATTGTGTTTTATTCGCGCCCCAACGCATAGGTTTAGGGATTGGTAATTTACTTAACGCTTTTGCAATGGCATCTGTCATTAGCGCTTTAGTTTCTTGCCCTGCTACTTTAGCAATGTGCAATAACCAAGCGCCTTTATCGGTTTCAAGTGTTTGCGCTTCACTTACGTCAATACCACAACCACGCGCCCAACCCATCGCTGCTTTAGTTGGGTTACCTTCACTATCAAACGCTGCCTTTGTAGCTGGGCCGCGCTTTTCTACTTCTTTGTCTTGTTGCTTAGCTTCAAGCGATTTTACTTGTAAACCCAAACGACGAGGCGATGCATACCAACTTACACCTTGGTGTGCTAACTCTAGTGTTTCTAGCTCTTGAGTTAAATTTGCAGCAAAGGCTTCTGCTAATTTACGCAAAGCTTTTGGTGGCAACTCTTCTGTGCCAATTTCTACTAATAAATTTTGTGCTGACATTTTACTTATCCTTACACAGCGGGAAACCAAGCGCTTCACGTGCATCGTAATAACTTTGTGCACACGCTTTAGATAACGCACGAACGCGTAAAATATAACGCTGGCGTTCTGTTACCGATATTGCGTGGCGTGCATCTAACAAGTTAAATGCGTGCGATGCTTTCATTACTTGTTCGTATGCAGGTAGTGGTAAGTTAGCTTCAATTAACTTTTGGCTTTCTGCTTCACACTTATCAAACTGTGCAAATAAGTCTTCTACGTTTGCATGTTCAAAGTTATAAGTAGATTGCTCTACTTCATTTTGATGGAACACGTCGCCGTATGTTACACGCCCTAGTGGACCGTCAGCCCATACTAGGTCGTAAATGCTATCTACGCCTTGAATGTACATTGCTAAACGCTCTAGGCCGTAAGTGATTTCACCTGTTACCGGTGAGCACTCTAAACCGCCTACTTGTTGAAAGTAGGTAAACTGCGTTACTTCCATACCGTTTAACCAAATTTCCCAACCTAAGCCCCATGCGCCTAGCGTAGGTGATTCCCAGTTATCTTCTACAAAGCGAACTTCGTGAGTAAGAGTATCAATACCCATTGCCGCTAACGAGCCTAAGTAAAGCTCTTGGATGTTATCTGGCGATGGCTTAAGTACTACTTGAAATTGGTAGTAATGTTGTAAGCGATTTGGATTTTCGCCATAGCGGCCATCCGTAGGACGACGACACGGCTGAACGTACGCGCTCGACATTGGCTCTGGGCCAATCGATTTTAAAAATGTTTGCGGGTGAAATGTCCCTGCGCCCACTTCCATATCAAGTGGTTGAATAATGACACAGCCTTGCTGCGCCCAATAATCCTGTAAAGCCAGGATCAAACCTTGAAAGGTTTTAACGTCATATTTTTGCATATTTGGCTTTTTACTATCTGAGAAGTAGCGTGAAAATTACCCTCAGTATACCTTGTGCACACTCAGGTTTTAAGCAGTTTGTGCGGTTGATAAAATAAAAAAGGAGCCATTAGGCTCCTTTTAAGATGTAAGTATAATTTTTTACACGTCTAAGTTAACTACGCGTAGTGCGTTCGTTTCAATAAAGTCACGACGAGGCTCAACTTGATCGCCCATTAATGTTGCAAACAATTGATCCGCAGCAACTGCGTCTTCAATAGTTACTTGTAACATACGACGAGCGCTAGGATCCATTGTCGTTTCCCACAGTTGGCTAGGGTTCATCTCACCCAATCCTTTATAGCGTTGAATATAGATCCCGCGCTTAGATTCTGTGATCAACCATTCCAAAGCATCCACAAAGTTATCAACAGGTTTTGTTTTCTCACCACGTTGAATATATGCGCCTTCACCAAGGATATTTGCAATGTTAGTACCAGTCACAGCAATACGTTGGTAGTCACGTGATGCAATAAAGTCATGATGAAGTACGTGTGCTTTATCAACACCGTGCTGACGAATATTCACAACCGGGAAGTATAGGTTGCGCTCTGCGTCATGCTCAGTGCCCGCATGGAAAATTGTTGCATCTTCATCACGTTCAATAAGGTCATCAACAAGTTCTTTAGTCCAAGCAATTACTTTAGCTTCGTCTGAAAGGTCATCTGTTTTCAGTTCGCTTTGATAAATTAAACGTTCCATTACCGTATTAGGGTATTTACGTTTTAAGCGCTCAATTACTTTAACTGTGTTTTGGTAATCATGAACGATTTGCTCTAGTGCTTCACCTTCAATCGCACTTGCATCTGCACTTGTATAAAGTGCGGCATTATTTAGTGCTAATGAAGTTAAGTAATCAACGAGTGCTGGATCATCTTTAATATAACGCTCTTGCTTACCTTTTTTCACTTTATAAAGCGGCGGCTGTGCAATGTAGATATACCCACGTTCAACAATTTCCGGCATTTGACGGTAGAAGAAAGTAAGTAGTAACGTACGAATGTGAGAACCATCCACATCCGCATCGGTCATGATAATGATGCGGTGATAACGTAGTTTTTCAGGGTTATATTCATCGCGACCAATACCACAACCTAGTGCAGTAATTAGCGTAGCTACTTCTTGCGAAGATAACATTTTGTCAAAACGCGCTTTTTCTACGTTTAAAATTTTACCTTTAAGCGGAAGAATAGCTTGGTTTTTACGGTTACGTCCCTGCTTGGCTGATCCGCCAGCAGAGTCCCCTTCCACTATATATAGTTCAGATTGGGCTGGGTCTTTTTCTTGGCAATCTGCAAGCTTACCCGGTAAGCCAGCTAAATCCATTGCGCCTTTACGACGTGTCATTTCACGTGCTTTACGCGCCGCTTCACGAGCACGAGCAGCGTCAATAATCTTACCGACAACAATTTTGGCATCCATTGGATTTTCTAATAAGAAATCAGTGAATTTTTCAGCCATTGCTTGTTCAACCGCAGATTTAACTTCGCTTGATACTAGCTTGTCTTTGGTTTGTGATGAAAACTTAGGATCTGGAACTTTAACGCTAACAACTGCAGTTAAGCCTTCACGTGCATCATCGCCCGTTGCATTACTGGTTGTTTTAGCTTTTTTGTTAAAGCCTTCTTTTTCCATATAGTTGTTCAGTGTACGTGTTAGCGCAGATCTAAAACCGGCTAAGTGAGTACCACCGTCACGTTGTGGAATATTGTTTGTAAAACAGTAGATGTTTTCTTGGAAACCATCGTTCCACTGCATTGATACTTCAACGCTGATACCATCTTCTTCACGTTCGTGAGTAAAGTGGAATACACCTTTATGCACTGGAGTTTTATTACGGTTTAGGTATTCAACAAAAGCCTGAATACCACCTTCGTATTTAAAGTGGTCAGATTTATTTTCTTCACGCTCATCACTTAAAATGATACTAACGCCAGAGTTTAAGAATGAAAGCTCGCGTAAACGCTTAGCTAAAATATCGTAATGAAAATCTAGGTTTGTAAATGTTTCACCGCTTGGCCAAAAGCGTAATTCAGTACCTGTTGTTTCAGAGTCGCCAATAATAGCGAGTGGTGCATCTGGCACACCCATAGTATAAAACTGCTGATGAAGTTTACCTTCACGGCGAACTGTAAGCTTTAACTTTTCAGAAAGTGCATTTACAACTGAAACACCAACACCGTGTAAGCCGCCTGATACTTTATAAGAGTTATCATCAAACTTACCACCAGCATGAAGTACCGTCATGATAACTTCGGCTGCTGATACGCCTTCTTCCTCATGGATAGAAGTTGGGATACCACGACCGTTATCTCGTACTGAGACAGAACCGTCTAAGTGAATAGTTACATAAATATCATCACAATGACCTGCTAAGGCTTCATCGATAGAGTTATCAACTACTTCAAACACCATGTGGTGTAAGCCTGTGCCATCATCGGTGTCCCCTATATACATTCCAGGACGCTTTCTTACTGCGTCTAATCCTTTAAGTACTTTAATACTCGACGAGTCATAATTCTCAGACATGGTTAATCCCACTTATCTTGTTATTAGGTTGCCATGTTTCACGTGGAACATTTGTAGTTCTCGTTTCATGGGTTCCACCACAGCAGAAATACTTTCAGATAAAATTGAAGAAATAAAAATTTGAGAACTGCAGTGAGCAAGTAATTGCCCCACTTTCTCTTTTGTATCTTCGCCTAACTCCGAAGGTAAATCATCTATTAGCAATATAGATTGCTTATCTGTCTCTGACTCAATTAAACTATTTTGCGTTACTTTTAACGCATACAATAGCAACTTTAATTGACCGCGTGAGAACGTGTTCTCCACGCTGTTGCCAGCGACACTAAAACTAAAATCAGCCTTATGAGGCCCTTTACTTGTAAACCCTTGGCGAGAATCTCGCTCAAAGCTTTGCTCTAACGCCTCGTTAAGAGATTCAGTCTCTTTCCATCCAGCGTTATAGCTAATTTCTAAATCGCGTATAAGCGTTAATTCTGCACACATTTTATCAAAAAATTGCTGCTTAAACCTACTTATATACGCTATTCTTAATTTATTTATTTGTTCAGCCAGTCTAACAAATTCTTTGTCCCAAAACCTAATTTGGTCAAAATAATTCTTAGGCTTAGTTTTAAGTAGCGCGTTGCGTTGTTTTAATACTTTATTAAACGACTGCCATAAATAAAAAAACTCATGTTCCACGTGGAACAAACCTAAATCTAAAAACTTTCTGCGTTCTTTCGGGCCACCAAAAAATAAAGAATAGCTTTCAGGCGTAATTATTTGTACCGGCATTAATTGCGCAAGCTCAGACATTTTCCTACTTGCTTTACCTTGGATTTTTAAATTAGTTTCACCACTTTGGGTTTTGCTAATACCAATGGGGATCGATAAATCATGAAGCGACTTACGCCCATGAATTACAAATTGTTCTTGCTGATGCGAAATAATGCTTTTATGTTTTGGAGTTCTAAAAGATTTGCCGTGAGAAAGGTAATAAATAGCTTCTAAAAGGCTGGTTTTTCCACTGCCATTTTCACCATAAATTATGTTAACGCCGTTGACTGGTTCTAGCGTCAATGCCTCAATATTACGAAAATATTTGAGGCTCAAATGACTTAAGCTCATTATATATTTATAGTCTTATAAGCGCATTGGCATAACGACATACATAGCTTCTTCATCGCCTGCACCTTCAATAAGTGCGCTGCTATTTGAATCGGCTAATGTAAATAAAACATCTTCAGTTTTTAATGTGTTTAAAACATCAAGTACATAAGACACATTAAATCCAATTTCTAAATCATCACCTTCGTAGTTTACTTCTACCACTTCTTCAGCTTGCTCTTGCTCTGGGTTGTTAGCCGTAATTTTAAGTAAACCGTTTGAAAGATTTAATCGCACGCCTCTAAATTTTTCGTTAGATAAAATAGATACGCGTTGAAAAGCATTTCGCAACCACTCGCGATTAGCTGTAATCACTTTGTCACCACCACGTGGTAATACACGACGGTAATCAGGAAAACGCCCATCAACCAATTTACTGGTAAACGTGAACTCAACATCAATAATACGAATATGGTTAGCACCAAACTGAATTGTTACTAATTCATCATCAGCAACCATAAGGCGCATAATTTCTTGCACACCTTTACGCGGTATAATTAATTGGCGCTGTGTATTAAGTGATTGCGTCAGCTCTTTTTGAGCAATAGCTAAACGGTGGCCATCAGTCGCAACTGTTTTTATATCAGTGTTATCAACCTCAAACGACATACCATTTAGGTAATAGCGTACGTCTTGATTAGCCATCGAAAAATGTGTGCTTTCAAGTAATTTACGAAGCTCTATACGAGTAAGTTGAAACTCAACTTCACCATCCCACTGCTCTAAGTTAGGAAAGTCTTCAGCAGCTAGCGTAGTTAATGAAAAGCGACTTTTACCACTTGTTAAAAGTAGTTGGTGCTCTTGCAAGCTTAAAGTAAGGTCTGAACCATCAGGTAGACTTTTACAAATATCGAGTAATTTTTTAGCGGGTAAAGTTAATTTTGTATCAGCAATATCTTCACCTACAAAAACGCCTGCAACCAACTCAATTTCAAGGTCTGTCCCTGTCATTGATAGTTGTCCGTTTTCTACCACTAACAATACGTTAGATAAAATAGGCAACGTATGCTTACGCTCTATAGCACCCGATACTTGCACTAATGGCTTTAAAAATTGTTCTCTTGAAATTGTTATTTGCATAATAAAGTCAGCCCTAAGATGACAATGTTCTTATTAAATTTTGATAATCTTCTTTTATTTCATGGCTTTCATCACGTAGTGATTTTACCTTACGACACGCATGTAATACGGTGGTATGGTCACGCCCGCCAAATGCGTCACCAATCTCAGGTAAGCTGTGATTAGTTAATTCTTTAGATAATGCCATTGCTACTTGGCGAGGCCTTGCTATAGAGCGACTGCGGCGCTTAGATAGCAGGTCAGATACACGTATTCTGTAATATTCAGCTACTGTACGTTGAATGTTATCTATGGTTACAAGCTTATCTTGTAGTGCTAGTAAGTCACGCAGTGCTTCTTTTACAAAGTCGATAGAAATAGGACGACCCGTAAAATTGGCGTTAGCTATTACACGGTTAAGTGCACCTTCTAATTCACGCACATTTGAACGTAATTTTTTAGCGATAAAAAAGGCCACTTCGTGCGGTAAATTAATTTTACTCTGCTGGGCTTTTTTCATCAAAATAGCAACGCGCGTTTCAAGCTCTGGTGGCTCAATAGCAATAGTTAAACCCCAGCCAAAACGAGATTTAAGACGGTCTTCAACGCCTTCAATTTCTTTTGGGTATCTATCTGAGGTTAAAATTATTTGCTGATTACCTTCAAGTAGCGCATTAAAGGTATGAAAAAATTCTTCTTGAGAACGCTCTTTATTAGCAAAAAACTGAATGTCATCGATCATCAATGCATCAACACTACGGTAGTAACGCTTAAATTCTTCTATCGCATTATTTTGTAGTGCTTTAACCATGTCTTGTACAAAGCGCTCTGAATGCATGTAAACAATTTTAGCATCAGGCTTATTTGCCATAATGCCATTACCTACTGCATGTAATAAGTGAGTTTTACCTAAACCTGTTCCGCCATATATAAATACAGGGTTAAAAGCAGAGCCTGGATTATCAGCAACTTGAGTTGCTGCAGCTTTTGCTAACTGGTTAGATTTACCTTCAACAAAGCTATCAAAGGTATAGTTTTCTTTTATATTAGATTTATAACCTGACTTAGGAGCAGGTTCAACAACAGGCTTTTGTTCTCGTGGCTGTTGTTTTGCAGTTGTTTGCTGAGCACTTGGCGCTGATTGAGTTTCAACAGCTGGCGCAACTTGAGTGTTTAATAAAGGCTTGCTACCTACATCAAAACGCAGCTCTGGTGCTTCTACACCACAAATTTCTACTAATAATTCGTTAATTCTATTTAGGTACTTTTCTCTAACCCAATCAAGCACAAAACGATTAGGTGCATAAATAGTTAAGGTATCTTCGGTACTTTCTGCTTGAAGTGGTCTTACCCACATACTGAATTGCTGCGAAGGCAGCTCATCTTGCAATACATATAAACAACTTTGCCAAACCGACAGATACACAGTTAAACTCCCAGAGATATAATTTTTATTCCCGCACATCATTAATGATTAAAAATCATACATTTATTACGTTCAGTTGGCCAAATAAGCGACCCAAGACTGGGTATTATGAAGGCACTTTATCCACAAGTAAAAGATTGATTTTTATTAAATTGTTGATATCGATGTATAAAATCATTAACAGACTGATTTAAAACAGTTTTCATTTTAAAGACTGAGGAGTGATCATAACAAAATAACACGAAGATCGCGAACCAAATTTACGATCCAATTTACTTTTCCCCCGCTTTTATTCACTTTTTATACAAGGGCTGTGGAAAACTCTTTATTTATGATGATCCTACTTGATCACCCTTATAAGATCCCTTTGAAACAGTAAATAAACCCTATTGAGCTAACGTAATTATGATTGACTTTACATTACTTAATCTATAATATCTCGCGCTCGCAATGGCACCTATGCCAGGATCGCGACCTGTATAGGATGTTTTAACTTTAACCGATCGGATGAGATTGTTATGAAAAGAACTTTTCAACCTAGCGTTTTAAAACGCAAACGTGCACACGGCTTCCGTGCTCGCATGGCAACTGTAAATGGCCGTAAAGTATTAGCACGTCGACGCGCTAAAGGCCGCAAAGTTCTTTCTGCTTAATTTATAAGTGGAAGACTTTAGCTTTGGCAGGGAGTTACGTCTGTTAACTCCCTCGCATTACTCTCGCATATTTAACGAACCCGCTCGGGCTGCAACTCCTTACTTTACTCTTTTAGCAAAACCCAATGACCAAGACAAACCTAGGTTAGGACTTACTGTCGCTAAAAAACGTGTAAAAAAGGCATGCCAACGTAACCGTATTAAACGACTCGCTCGCGAAAGTTTTCGTTTAAATAAACACAATTTAGATAATATCGATATTGTGCTAATGGTTAAATCTGGTGTTGATGAGCAGTCTAATGAAGAGTTAACCAAACAGTTAACTAAACTGTGGCGTAAAATAAATGAACGCTGCAAACCTGGTGCACCTAAACCACCACCTTTTAAAAAACGCCCAAACAAATCAGCTAAATCTAATAAACAACCCCGATAGCAATAGAATTGCAGGGTTAATTAATGTATCTTTAGCTCACCTTTTAATCATGCGTTTAAAATCTCTAATTGAGCCTTTAAATACATGGTATCTATTCACTAAATATACGCAGGGGCATAAACACCATGAGGTTACTAAAACCACTTGTTGCTATTCCAAAGCGTTGTTTAGTGTTATTTATCCGCGGTTATCAAATGTGGATAAGCCCACTACTAGGCCCGCATTGTCGTTTTAATCCAAGCTGCTCTCATTATGCGATTCAAGCAATTAATTTGCATGGATTTGTAAAAGGGAGTTGGTTAGCACTTAAACGCATATTAAAATGCCATCCTTTACATTCAGGCGGAGAAGACCCCGTACCTGAAAAATTAACCCATATTAACCACCAACACGAGAAATAAGAGCTGTTATGGAATCGCAACGCACGTTTTTATTAATCGGCCTAATGTTAGTGTCGTTTTTATTATTTCAAGAATGGAATAACGATTACAACGCACCTAAAGCCGATCCAAGTGCCACAACACAAACACAACAAGCAAATTCACCAGAATCGGATGACTTCATACCGTCATCGTCAGATTCAGGTTTACCTGCTTCAGCTACTTTAGCTAAACGTTCAGTTATTGAAATAACAACTGATGTATTTAAAGTAAAAATTGACACCAAAGGCGGTGACATTGTTGAAGCAGACTTACTCCAATACGAAGAAGTAAAAGGTGAAGAAACACCATTTATGCTTTTAGGTGAGTTTGATGGTAATCAATACTTTTCACAAAGTGGCTTAATTGGCTTAAATGGCCCAGATGCATCTGCAAATGGTCGCCCTACTTATCAAGCAACGCAAAAAGCTTACACGCTAAGTGGTGATGAACTACGTGTACCACTTACTTATGTAGATAGTAACGGCGTAAGCTTTACTAAAACATATGTATTTAAAAAAGGTCAGTACGATGTAGGCCTAGAGTACACAGTAAACAATGCTACAAGCGCACCAGTGCAAGTACAGCTATACACGCAAATTAAGCGCACTGTACAAGAAAAAGGCAGCTTAGTTGATCAAAACTATTTAGGGTCTGCATTCGGCACGGATGATGAACCATACGAAAAATATAGTTTTTCAGATATGGCTGACAAAAACCTAAATAAAAATACCCAAGGCGGTTACGTTGCCTTTATTCAGCATTACTTTGTAAGTGCATGGGTGCCTAAGCAAGACGAAACACATACTATTTATAGCTTAATTACAAAAAGTAACGCGGCTATTATTGGTTCTAAAGCAGAACCTGTAAACATACAAGCAGGCAGTGAACAAACACTAAGTGCTATTTACTACATGGGCCCTAAAGAGTCTGATATTCTTGAAGCGATTCACCCAGACTTAGACTTAACTGTAGATTACGGTTGGTTATGGTTTATTTCACAGCCTTTATTTGTCCTACTTAAATGGTTACACAGTATTTTAGGTAACTGGGGTGTAGCAATTATTGCCATCACTATTATCGTTAAATCGCTAATGTATCCACTGACTAAAGCGCAATATACCTCAATGGCCAAAATGCGTGCCCTTCAGCCAAAAATGGCTGCTCTTAAAGAAAAATATGGTGATGACCGTCAAAAATTCGGCCAAGCTACAATGGAAATGTACAAAAAAGAAAAAGTTAACCCTATGGGCGGCTGTTTCCCTATTTTGTTACAAATGCCAATTTTCTTAGCGTTATTTTACGTATTCTTAGAGTCTACAGAACTTCGCCATGCAGAGTTTGCACTTTGGTTGACTGACCTTTCAGCACAAGACCCATACTACGTATTACCAATATTATTTGGTGCAAGTATGTTTGTGACGCAAAAACTACAACCGATGACGGTTACCGATCCAATGCAGCAAAAAATGATGACCTTTATGCCGGTTATCTTCTCTGTATTCTTCTTATGGTTCCCATCTGGTTTAGTACTTTACTGGTTAGTATCTAACCTTATTTCTATTGTCCAGATGCTTATCATCTACCGTGGCATGGAAAAGAAAGGAATAAAAGTAAGAGGCTAATTGCCTATACCCAAGCCACATCAAGATGGTTTGGGTATATTACTTATATAAAGGCGACTTAGGTCGCCTTTTTTATTGCTTGTTTTTTACCACAGCTATTCGCTACAAATAAATGCATAGGTTACAATACGGCCATAAAGTTACTCATTGTTGGCAAATTAATAGCATGATCAATCAAGATACAATTGCAGCACAAGCAACCGCTCCCGGGCGTGGTGGCGTAGGTATTATCAGGGTTTCTGGCAGTCTTGCCAAAAGCGTGGCTGAAAAAGTAATTGGTAAAATACCTAAAGTTCGATACGCCGATTATGTTCCGTTTAAAAGCCTAAGTGGCGAGCAACTTGATCAGGGTATTGCTATTTATTTTGCAGGCCCAAACTCATTTACCGGCGAAGATGTACTAGAGCTACAAGGTCATGGCGGCCCTGTTGTACTAGACATGCTATTAAAAGAAATTAGCAAAATTGAAGGCGTTCGCTTAGCTAAACCAGGTGAGTTTTCTGAGCGCGCATTTATGAACGATAAGCTTGATTTAACCCAAGCAGAAGCTATTAGCGATTTAATTAATGCAACCTCAGAACAGGCCGCTAAAAGTGCCTTACAATCGCTACAAGGTGAATTTTCTAAACATATTGAAACCCTAGTAGAAAAAGTAATTCACTTACGAATGTATGTAGAGGCTGCAATTGACTTCCCTGATGAAGAAATCGACTTTTTATCCGATGGCAAAGTATCGGGTGATTTAGATGCCATAATCAGTCAATTAAACACAGTAACTAGCCAAGCTAAGCAAGGCAGTATTATGCGAGAAGGTATGCGCGTAGTTATTGCTGGGCGCCCTAACGCGGGTAAATCAAGTTTGTTAAATGCCTTAGCAGGACGCGAAGCCGCCATAGTAACCGAAATAGCAGGCACTACTCGCGATGTACTACGAGAGCATATTCATATAGATGGCATGCCACTACATATTATTGATACCGCAGGCTTACGTGAGAGCCCAGACCGCGTAGAGCAAATAGGCATAGAGCGCGCATGGGATGAAATAAAGCAAGCTGACCGCGTGTTGTTTATGCTTGATGGTACCGACACAATCGACACCGACCCACACACTATTTGGCCTGAATTTATGGCTAAATTACCGCAAGGTATGGGTGTAACGGTTATAAGAAATAAAGCAGATCTGTCGGGCGATGTTGTAGGTATGGAGCAAGAACAGCAGTACCCTGTAATTAGCCTAAGCGCAAAAAATGCAGATGGCATTGAACTTGTACGAGAGCATTTAAAAGCCTGTATAGGCTTTCAAGGAGCTACAGAGGGCGGGTTTATGGCACGTCGTCGTCACTTAGATGCGCTTGAGCACGCGGCCTATCATTTAGACACAGGTAAAACTCAGTTAGAAATGCACATAGCTGGTGAAATATTGGCTGAAGAGCTTCGTTTAACGCAGCAATACTTAAATGAAATAACCGGCGAATTTACCTCAGACGACTTACTTGGAAAAATATTTAGCTCGTTTTGTATTGGTAAATAAGTCACTGATACAATCTAATTTAGGGCACTTAAGTGCCCTTTTTTATGCCTAAATATAAGTCATTAAATTAAAAAAATTGGGTTAAAAGAGCCAAAATAACTCATTCAATTACTACTATAAAAGCTATCAAAATGATGAATTTAGGAGCTAAAAAGAGTATTTAATAACTAGGTTCAACTGAATTGATACTAAATACTGTCGATCTAAATAACCTTATTAGCCATAACTAAAGTCGCTAAAGTGCTAAAATAGTAATCAAAAAGTGAGTTTAAATAGCTATCAAAATGCACTAAAAAAGTAATTCTCCTTTCATATTTTAATACGATCCGATTGCTTAAATATAAAATCACCACTGCGATTTTGAATAAAACTTAACTTTTAATCCCCCATCCACCAGCAATAAATCCTCTTAAACAGCTCAAAATGAAAAATCATACAAAAAGGTTATCCACAATAAGTAGTTTTATGGCAAACAATGATAAAAATTAGCTCACTAAAGAGTCAAAGCGACGACGATCTTTAAAAAAAGAGCTGTTTATAAAATTAATTTTAGCTTTTTAAAGCTGATCTCATTAAATAGATCGTTTTTGAAAATTAATTTTGATCGCGTTTTTAAGTTATCAACAAGATTACTATCCACACTGTGATCAACAGCTGTATATGAGTCACAAAATTCTGGCTGGTGGATCTACTTAATTTAAATATCAATAACTTACCAATTAAGTAAGCAGTGGACAAGTTAACTTAAACAGAGGTTCCCCCAACCTTATCAACAACTTGTTCATAAGATTACATTTGAAGTAAATATGTTAAACCATTTAAATTCAATAACTTAAAACACAACTAAAATAACAGTTTAAAAACTTAGCAAAAATAGTTATACAAAATACTCTCAAGCTCTTTACTGAAGCTCTAACTAAGCTATCATAGCGGGCAAATTGGTAATGTGTGATCAGTAAAAATATGAGTTTAGTAAATATAATCGTTGGTAGCCAAATGGGATCTGCAGAATATGTTGCAGAACAACTTTGTGATGAATTAAACAACCAAGGGATTAGCACTGAGATACACGATCAACCAAATTTATCTGATATTGATCAACACAATACAATATGGCTTATATGTACTTCTACTTATGGTGCAGGTGATTACCCTGAAAACCTTTTGCCCTTTATAGAACAGTTAAACCAGCAAAGTGATCTATCAGCTGTAAAATATTCAGTCATTGGTTTGGGTGACACAAGTTATGACACTTACAACTTAGCCGGGCGTAATATAAATAGTTTAATGGCCAGCAAAGGCGCGACCTGCATAGCCCCAAGGCTTGAATTAAATATTCTTGATGAAGCATTACCTGAAGATACAGCCCTAGAATGGCTTGATTCTTGGATAGAAAAAACACAATTAAAGTAACACGATCTAAATAAAGCAATAAAAAAGTTACCCACAATTTACTAATAATTTAGTTACTTTTGTGGATAACCGCTGATCAAACTGCGATTTAAAGCATGCTTATCCATTGGATAAGATCGACTTGATATACCCCTGTGTATAAAGTGCTATTTTGATCAGAGCTTATTTGCCTGAAGATCCGATCATGTTAACACCTTTAGATCCGATCTAATTCCATGTTTTAAATATAGAAATACACCTTATCAACAGAAATCCCGATCAGTAGTAGTAATAGTATTAAAAGATCTCTTTAAAAGATCCTTTATATTATAAGTGATCAGTGACTTAGATCTTGAGCACTGTTTAATCATTTATCTTCTGCTAAATTCTAGGTAGAATACGCTCCCTTTTGAAGTTTACTGGTTTGGTTTAAGTAGGATCCCATTAATGATTTTTCACGAAAAGTTTGACGTTATCGTAGTAGGCGGTGGACATGCTGGCACTGAAGCCGCATTGGCAGCTGCACGCATGGGGATGAATACCCTGCTGCTAACTCACAATATGGATACCCTTGGACAAATGTCTTGTAACCCTGCAATTGGTGGCATTGGCAAAGGTCATTTGGTTAAAGAAATTGACGCCCTTGGCGGTGCAATGGCGCAGGCGATTGACAAAGGCGGGATCCAGTTTCGTACGCTTAATTCTTCTAAAGGACCAGCTGTTCGTGCAACGCGTGCACAAGCTGATCGCGCATTATACAAAGCGGCTATCCAAGAGACTTTACAAAACCAAGAAAACTTAAAAATATTTCAGCAATCATGTGATGATCTAATCGTTGAAGATAATCGCGTTGTTGGTGTTGTCACCCAAATGGGTTTACGTTTTAGTGCACCCAGTGTTGTTTTAACTGTAGGTACATTTTTAGGTGGTCAAATACATATTGGCTTAGAAAACTTTAAAGGCGGACGCGCAGGCGATCCACCTTCAATTGCATTAGCTAATAGACTACGTGAACTACCATTTAGAGTGGATCGATTAAAAACCGGTACACCTCCACGTATTGATGCCCGTACAGTTGATTTTAGTAAAATGGAAGAACAGCCTGGCGACACGCCTACCCCTGTATTTTCATTTATGGGCAAACAAAGTGATCACCCACAACAGATACCGTGCTACATCACTTACACTAACGAAAAAACACATGATGTTATTCGTAAAAACTTACATCGTTCACCTATGTACTCAGGTGTTATTGAAGGTATTGGCCCTCGCTACTGTCCTTCAATTGAAGATAAAATAGTTCGTTTTGCCGATAAAGATAAACACCAGATATTCGTAGAGCCTGAAGGTTTAACTTCTAACGAGTTATACCCTAATGGTATTTCAACAAGCTTACCGTTTGATGTGCAACTAGAAATAGTGCGATCAATTGGCGGATTTGAAAATGCGCATATTTGTCGTCCTGGTTATGCTATTGAGTATGACTTTTTCGACCCTCGCGATTTAAAACAGTCATTAGAAACCAAATTTATTGACGGGTTATTTTTCGCAGGTCAAATAAATGGTACTACTGGTTACGAAGAAGCAGGTGCACAAGGTTTAATTGCCGGTATGAATGCTGCGTTGCAAGTTCAAGGCAAAGATGCATGGACACCACGTAGAGATGAAGCTTATGTTGGCGTATTAATTGATGACTTAGCAACGCTTGGTACAAAAGAACCGTACCGTATGTTTACTAGCCGTGCTGAATACCGTTTATTATTGCGTGAAGACAATGCAGATATTCGCTTAACAGAAAAAGGTCGTGAGTTAGGGCTAGTTAATGATGAACGTTGGCAGGCATTTAACGAAAAAATGGAAGTGATCGAAAAAGAGAAACAACGTATGAAAGATACGTGGATCCATAAAGATCACCCTGTTGTTGATCAAGTAAATGCTTTACTAAAAACACCATTAACGCGTGAAGCGAGTTTAGAAGATCTTCTTCGTCGTCCTGAGATTCGTTATAACGATCTTGTTGCCATTGATGGACTAGGATCGGAGCACACAAATAAAGCCGCACTTGAACAGGTTGAAATTCATACTAAGTACGCTGGTTACATTGCGCGTCAGCAAGATGAGATCAATAAGCAGCTTCGTCATGAGCAAACAATCTTACCAAAAGAGTTCGACTATAAAACAGTATCTGGCTTATCAAACGAAGTAGTTGCTAAGCTAACTGATGCTCGTCCGGATACTATTGGTCAAGCTTCGCGTATTTCTGGTATCACCCCAGCGGCGATTTCGCTATTATTAGTGTATCTGAAGAAGCAAGGCTTGTTACGCAAAACTGCGTAACGGTAAAGGTACACTGTGTTACAGCAACAATTAACTACATTGTTAGCGCAAACTGATATTGCGCTAACAGAAAAACAACAGCAGCAGCTAGTTCAATATGTTGAGTTATTAAACAAATGGAACAAAGCTTATAATTTAACCTCTGTACGCTTACCTGAAGAAATGATGGTTAAGCATATTATGGATAGCTTAGTTGTTGCTCCTCATTTACCCGGTCATCATTATATTGATGTTGGTACGGGCCCTGGTTTACCAGGTATCGTTTTAGCTATTGCATTGCCTGGTACACAATTTGTATTACTCGATAGCCTAGGTAAGCGCGTTCGCTTTTTAATGCATGTTAAACATGAGCTTGGTCTTGATAACGTAACCCCTGTTCAGTCAAGAGTTGAAGAATATCAGCCAAGTGTTAAATTAGATGGCGTACTCAGTCGTGCATTTGCTTCATTACAAGATATGGTTGACTGGTGTTCGCACTTAATTGATCATTCAGGTAAATTTATAGCACTTAAAGGTGTATTCCCTAGTGAAGAGCTAGAGTCGTTACCTAAAGGTGTTAAGTTTGAGCAAAAAATTGCATTGGAAGTTCCAAAGTTAGATGCACAACGACATTTAATTATTCTTTCTAAAGACTAGGGATCAGAGACACTGTGGCAAAAGTCATCGCATTAGCAAATCAAAAAGGTGGAGTGGGTAAAACTACAACCGCCGTTAATCTCGCTGCATCTATGGCTGCAACGAAACGTAAAGTGCTGTTAATTGATCTCGACCCGCAAGGCAATGCGACAATGGGAAGTGGCGTAGATAAGTACGGCGACGTACCTACTATCTACGATTTACTCATAGAAGATAAGCCCATTGAAGAGGTAATAATTAAAGAAACCTCTGGCGAATACCATATGATTGCTGCAAATGGAGATGTAACCGCTGCAGAAGTTAAATTAATGGAATTATTTGCACGCGAAGTTCGCCTTCGTAATGCACTTGAAAAAATTCAGGACCAGTACGAATTTATTTTTATCGACTGCCCGCCCTCTTTAAATATGTTAACCGTTAACGCTATGGCCGCTGCTGATTCTATTTTAGTGCCAATGCAGTGTGAGTATTATGCTTTAGAAGGTTTAACTGCATTAATGGACACCATTACGCAACTTGCCAAGTTGGTCAACCCTAACTTAAAAATAGAAGGCATACTTCGTACTATGTACGATCCGCGTAATCGTTTAGCTAATGACGTATCAGAACAATTAAAACAACATTTTGGTGATAAAGTATACCGCACTGTAATTCCACGTAACGTTCGATTAGCAGAAGCGCCAAGTTTTGGTGCACCAGCTATGTACTATGACCGAGCATCAAGTGGCGCTAAAGCATATTTAGCACTTGCGGGTGAAATGTTACGCAGAAAAGAAAAAACAGCGTCCGTTGTCGCCTAACTTTGAGGTAAAAAAATAACATGTCTGCTAAAAAACGAGGTTTAGGCCGAGGACTCGATGCACTTTTAAGTTCGTCAAAACCTGCACCAAGCGTAAGCAAGGATCAAGACACTACACCTGTTACTGAAACTGTACAAAAAGCAGTAGAAGTTAATGACAGCGAACTACAAAAATTGCCTATCGAGTTTTTACACTCGGGTAAATATCAACCACGTAAAGACATGTCTGAAGAGGCGCTTGAAGAATTAGCCAGCTCTATTCGCTCACAAGGCATTATTCAGCCAATTGTTGTGCGCCCAGTTGCACAAAATAGTTATGAAATAATTGCTGGTGAGCGTCGTTGGCGAGCGGCGCAAATTGCAAAGCTTGAAAGTGTACCTTGTATTATCAAAGATGTGCCAGATGAAGCGGCTGTTGCTATTGCGCTTATTGAAAACATTCAGCGCGAAGATTTAAACGCAATGGAAGAAGCAGTTGCACTAAACCGCCTACTTAATGAATTTGAACTAACACATCAGCAGGTAGCTGATGCTGTTGGTAAATCGCGTACAACCGTAACTAATTTACTACGTTTAAATAATTTAAATAGCGATGTAAAAATTCTGTTAGAACATGGCGACATTGAAATGGGGCACGCACGTTGTTTATTAGCCCTAGAAGGTGAATCACAATCAGATGTCGCGCGTTTAGCTGTTGCAAAAGCACTCACGGTTCGTGAAACTGAAAAACTGGTACGTTCTATTTTAGAGCCGGCACCAGCAAAAGAAGTGGTAGCGAAAGACCCTGACGTGAAGCAGTTAGAACAACAGCTTGCTGAAAACCTAGGTGCCAAAGTTGAAATAAATTACAACAAAAAAGGCAAAGGCAAGTTGGTCATTTCTTACACTAATTTAGATGAGCTCGACGGTATTTTAAACCGCATCAACCACGACAATACCCAGCATTAGTTTTCTACATGTCCAATAAGAGACATTTGTAGCTATTTTGTGTTACAAAGCGTCTACTCAAGTTGCAAAACTGGCAGGATTAAGTATAATTTCGCCAGTTTTCACACCCTAACAATTAGAACGCCATAAAGGTTAACTAAACGTGACTAATAAGTTAGCAAGACCTTACAGGCTTGCCGCATTTAAATTAATTTGTCTACAGGGTATCGTGGCTTTAGTAGCTGCAGTTATTATTTTTATTGGTTGGGGAGCAAGTGCCAGTTTATCAGCGTTAGCTGGAAGCGCCGTTGCAATACTCCCTCACCTAGTATTTGCGCTTTATGCATTCAGATTTATGGGTGCAAGCCAAGCAAATCAAGCGTATACCTCGTTAAAACGCGGTAACGGATTAAAATTTATGCTAACAATCGTATTGTTCGCACTGATACTCAAGTCAACCACGGTAATATTAATGCCGTTTTTTTGTGTTTATGTATTTGTGTTGTTTACAGGATTGTTCGCACCCGTTTTTTTTAAACATTAACTTTTGGGATATAACATGGCTGCAGAAGAAGTTACTATATCAAGCCATATCCAGCATCACTTAACAAACGCTAAGATGTGTATGACCGACTCTGGTCTTGCCTTCAATAAAGCGTGTGCAGACAGTGGTTTCTGGACATGGAATATAGATACCCTCGCATGGTCAATCGGACTAGGTCTATTATTTTTATGGACTTTCCGTAGTGCCGCAAAAAAAGCACACATAGGTGTGCCTGGTAAATTTCAATGTTTTATTGAAATGATTGTTGAGTTCGTTGGCGACAACGTACGTGACACTTACCACGGTAAAAGCAAATTAATTGCTCCATTAGCCTTAACAATCTTTGTTTGGGTGTTCTTAATGAACCTAATGGATTTAATCCCTGTTGACTTCTTGCCTGCACTTGCTGGTCTTGTTGGTGAACAAGCCTTTGGCATGGATTCACACGACGTATACATGAAAATTGTACCAACCACAGACATAAACTTAACAGCAGCTTTAGCTATGGGTGTGTTTATTCTGATGATTGGCTACTCTATTAAAATTAAAGGGGTTGGCGGCTTTATTAAAGAGCTTACACTTCACCCATTTAGCTCTAATAGCAAAGTAGCTATGATTTTCTTAATTCCTTGTAATTTATTACTAGAAACAATCGCTTTAGTGTCTAAGCCTTTCTCGTTAGCACTGCGTTTATTCGGTAACTTATACGCTGGTGAATTGATTTTCATACTTATCGGCGCAGTTGGTTTAATGCAACTTCCGTTGCACTTTGTTTGGGCTGTATTCCATATATTAGTAATCGTGTTACAAGCATTCGTATTTATGATGCTAACCATTGTTTACCTAAGCATGGCAAGTTCAGATAATCACTAATTTATACACTTTTTATATTTAACTTTAACAATTGAAACTTTGGAGAAAAAAATGGAACTAATGATCGGTCTTAAGTACATCGCAGTTGCTTTACTTATCGGCTTCGGTGCAATCGGTACTGCAATCGGCTTCGGTAACATGGGTGGTAAATTCCTAGAAGCATGTGCGCGTCAGCCTGAGCTTGCACCTTCATTACAAGTTAAGATGTTCATCCTAGCTGGTCTAATCGATGCGGTAGCAATGATCGGTGTTGGTATCGCAATGGTAATCCTGTTCGTACTTTAATTTAATTTTTTGAACAGCTTACTATTTTAAGGAGGAGCGGTCGTGAATATAACAGCCACTCTTATCGGTGAATTAATTGCGTTTACGGTGTTTGTACTATTTTGTATGAAATATGTATGGCCACCACTTAATGATGCAATTGAAGCTCGCCAGAAGAAAATTGAAGATGGTTTAGCTGCCTCTGATAGAGCCGAAAAAGACTTAGAACTTGCGCAACAAAAAGCTGCAGAACAGCTTAAAGATGCAAAAGCTCAAGCGGCAGATATCATTGAACAAGCTAAAAAGCGTGCCGTGCTAATTGTTGACGAAGAAACTGTTCGTGGACAAGAAGAACGTGAAAAAATTATTGCTCAAGGGCACTCTGAAATTGAATCAGAGCGTAACCGTGTGACAGAAGAGCTACGTAAGCAAGTAGCAACACTGGCTGTGGTTGGCGCAGAGAGAATTTTAGAGCGTGAAATCAATCAAGCCGCACATAGTGACATCGTTGAAAAACTTGTCGCTGAGCTGTAATTAGGAGGGTATGAGCATGTCTGAATTGACTACTATCGCTCGCCCATACGCTAAAGCGGCTTTTGAGCTTGCCGTTGAAAAAGGCACAATTGAAAGCTGGAATGACATGTTGTTCTTTGCAGGCGAAGTTGCCAGCAATGAGCAAGCATCAGCCATTTTAGCTGGATTGCCTACTGCTACTGCACAAGCTGAGTTATTTATTAACATATGTGCAGAGCAGCTCAACGAACAAGGTCAGAACCTAGTGAAGGTGATGGCTGAAAATGGACGTTTGATTGCACTGCCTGAGGTTGCTCAGTTATTCGCTGCTTTTAAAGCAGAGTATGACAAAGAAATCGATGTAGATGTGATTTCGGCAACCCCTCTTGCTGCACAGCAGCAAGAGTCATTGGTAGCGACACTTGAAAAACGTTTCGCACGCAAAGTTAAGCTGAATTGTAGTGAAGACGCTGCAGTAGTTGGCGGCCTTATTATTAAGGCGGGTGACACTGTAATCGACGGCTCAGTACGCGGTAAATTAAACCGCTTAGCCACAACACTACAATCGTAATTGGGAAAAAGAGCATGCAACTTAATTCCACTGAAATTTCAGATCTGATCAAACAACGTATTGAGCAGTTCGAAGTTGTAAGTGAAGCTCGTAACGAAGGTACAATTGTATCTGTTACTGACGGTATCATCCGCATCCACGGTCTTGCTGACTGTATGCAAGGTGAAATGATTGAGCTTCCAGGCAACCGTTATGCTATCGCACTAAACCTTGAGCGCGACTCAATTGGTGCAGTAGTAATGGGTCCTTACGCTGACCTTACTGAAGGCGTAAAAGTATACACAACTGGTCGTATCTTAGAAGTTCCTGTTGGTGCTGGTTTACTTGGTCGTGTTGTAAACACACTAGGTGCTCCTATCGACGGTAAAGGCGCTTTAGATAACGACGGTTTTGAACCTGTAGAAAAAATTGCACCAGGTGTAATCGAGCGTCAATCTGTAGATGAGCCAGTACAAACTGGTTACAAATCTATTGATGCTATGATCCCAGTTGGTCGTGGTCAGCGTGAGCTTGTAATCGGTGACCGCCAAACAGGTAAAACTGCACTAGCAATCGATGCAATCATCAACCAAAAGAACACAGGCGTTAAGTGTGTGTACGTAGCGGTTGGCCAAAAAGCATCTACTATTGCTAACGTAGTACGTAAATTAGAAGAGCACGGTGCACTTGCAAATACTATCGTAGTTGTAGCATCTGCTTCTGAATCTGCGGCACTTCAGTACTTAGCACCGTTCTCGGGCTGTACTATGGGTGAATACTTCCGTGACCGTGGTGAAAACGCATTAATCGTATATGATGATTTATCTAAGCAAGCAGTTGCTTACCGTCAAATCTCATTACTACTTAAGCGTCCACCAGGTCGTGAAGCATACCCAGGTGACGTATTCTACCTTCACTCTCGTCTTTTAGAGCGTGCATCGCGTGTAAACGCTGATTACGTTGAAAAGTTCACTAACGGTGAAGTGAAAGGACAAACTGGTTCATTGACGGCATTGCCAATCATTGAAACTCAAGGCGGCGACGTTTCTGCGTTCGTACCGACAAACGTTATCTCTATCACTGATGGTCAGATCTTCTTAGAAACTGACTTATTCAACTCAGGTATCCGTCCGGCAGTAAATGCTGGTATCTCGGTATCGCGTGTTGGTGGTGCTGCACAAACTAAAATCGTTAAGAAACTAGGTGGCGGTATCCGTCTAGCCCTAGCTCAGTACCGTGAATTAGCTGCGTTCTCGCAGTTCGCGTCTGACCTTGATGATGCTACTCGTGCTCAACTTGAGCATGGTGAGCGTGTAACAGAGCTAATGAAGCAGAAACAGTACGCACCAATGTCTGTTGCTGATATGTCTTTGTCGTTATTTGCAGCTGAGAAAGGCTATCTTAAAGATATCGAAATTCCTAAAATTATGGATTTCGAAGCAGCTTTACTTTCTTACGCAAGTAGCACATACGCAGAGCTTGTGGCTCAAATCAATGAAACTGGTAACTACAACGCCGAGATCGAAGCGAAACTTAAACAACTTCTAGAGAAGTTCAAGTCTACGCAAACTTGGTAATTTAGTTATTAATGGTGCGCTTTAGTTTACTAAAGCACACCTTGATTCGGAGAGAGAGTCATGGCCAGCGGAAAAGAGATTAAAAGCAAGATCGGGAGTATTAAAAATACTCAAAAGATCACTAGCGCAATGGAAATGGTTGCTGCGTCTAAAATGAAAAAGGCGCAAGAACGAGTGGCTTCAAGCCGTCCATACGCTGACAAATTACGCAAAGTGATTGGTCGTGTTGCTCAAGCAAATCTTGATTTTACTCACCCGTTCTTAGAAGAACGTGAAGTAAAGCGAGTTGGTTATATTGTTATCTCTACTGACCGTGGTCTATGTGGCGGCTTAAACTCAAACGAGTTTAAAAAAGTTGCATTAGATATTAAAGCATGGAAAGAAAAAGGTGTAGACGCAGAGTTTGCAACTTTAGGCAGCAAAGCTGCTGGTTTCTTTCAACGCTTTGGTGGTCAAGTGCTTGCTAAAAAAGCAGGCCTAGGAGATAAACCTTCAGTACAAGACGTTATTGGTCCTGTAAAAATAATGCTTGATGCATTCTCTGAAGGTAAAATTGACCGTTTATTCCTGGTATATAACAATTTCGTTAATACCATGAAGCAAGAGCCAACAATAGATCAGTTACTCCCTTTGCCAAAAGCTGAAGAAGAAGTATCTGCCCACACATGGGACTACTTATACGAACCAAACCCAGAGGCTATTTTAGAGTCTTTGTTAGTACGTTTCGTAGAGTCTCAGGTATACCAAGGTGTGGTTGAGAACGCTGCCTCTGAACAGGCTGCCCGTATGGTTGCAATGAAAGCTGCAACAGATAATGCCGGCGACCTTATGGATGAGTTACAGCTTGTTTATAACAAGGCCCGCCAAGCGGCAATCACACAAGAAATTAGTGAGATTGTTTCTGGTTCAGCCGCAGTTTAATGCTTCAGGCAAAGATTAACGAGAGGAATAGACATGAGTTTAGGTAAGGTCGTCCAAATTATCGGTGCCGTTGTGGATATTGAGTTTTCTCAAGACAACGTGCCAGCCGTATATGACGCGCTAAAAGTAACAGATGGCGATTTAGCTGGTTTGACTCTAGAAGTTCAACAGCAGCTAGGTGGCGGTGTGGTACGTACTATCGCACTAGGTACTACAGACGGTTTACGTCGTGGTGCTTCAGTATCAAACACAGGTGAAGCGATTCAAGTTCCAGTTGGTAAAGCAACGCTTGGTCGTATCATGAACGTACTTGGTGAGCCAATCGATGAAGCTGGCCCAATCGGCGAAGAAGACCGTATGTCTATTCACCGTGCAGCGCCTTCATACGAAGAGCAATCAAGTTCAGTTGAGCTTTTAGAAACTGGTATCAAGGTAATCGACCTTGTATGTCCATTTGCTAAAGGTGGTAAAGTTGGTTTATTCGGTGGTGCCGGTGTAGGTAAAACCGTAAACATGATGGAACTTATCCGTAACATCGCAATCGAGCACAGCGGCTACTCAGTATTCGCAGGTGTTGGTGAGCGTACTCGTGAGGGTAACGATTTCTACCATGAGATGAACGATTCAAACGTACTTGATAAAGTATCGCTTGTATACGGTCAGATGAACGAGCCTCCAGGTAACCGTTTACGCGTAGCGTTAACAGGTCTTACTATGGCTGAAAAGTTCCGTGACGAAGGTCGCGATGTACTTTTCTTCGTAGATAACATCTACCGTTACACACTTGCTGGTACAGAAGTATCTGCACTACTTGGTCGTATGCCATCAGCGGTAGGTTACCAACCTACACTAGCTGAAGAAATGGGTGTGCTTCAAGAGCGTATCGCTTCAACTAAGACAGGTTCAATTACATCAATCCAAGCGGTATACGTACCTGCGGATGATTTAACGGATCCATCTCCAGCAACTACCTTTGCTCACTTAGATGCAACAGTAGTACTTTCACGTGATATCGCATCACTTGGTATTTACCCAGCGGTAGATCCACTTGATTCATCTTCACGTCAACTTGACCCATTAGTAATTGGTCAAGAGCACTACGATACAGCACGTGGCGTTCAAACAGTTCTTCAGCGTTACAAAGAGCTTAAAGACATCATTGCAATCTTAGGTATGGACGAGCTTTCTGATGAAGATAAGCAACTTGTATCTCGTGCACGTAAAATCCAACGTTTCCTATCTCAGCCATTCTTCGTGGCAGAGGTGTTTACAGGCGCGTCTGGTAAATACGTATCACTAAAAGATACAATTGCTGGCTTTAAAGGCATCTTAAGCGGTGAATTTGATGACCTTCCAGAGCAAGCGTTCTACATGGTTGGCTCTATCGAAGAAGCTCAAGAAAAAGCTAAAAGCATGTAATTAGGAGGGTAGTATGGCAGCTATGACTGTACATCTTGACGTAGTAAGCGCAGAGCAGAGCTTGTTCTCTGGTCTAGTTGAATCGATTCAAGTATCTGGTAGTGAAGGTGAGCTTGGTGTAAATGCCGGTCACGCCCCACTACTAACTGCCCTTAAACCTGGTATGGTACGTTTAGTTAAGCAATTTGGCGAAGAAGAACTCATCTACATTGCTGGCGGTACACTAGAAGTTCAACCGAACATAGTAACCGTACTTGCTGATACAGCTGTTCGTGGTGAAGACCTTGACGAGCAAGCTGCAGAGCAAGCTAAACGTGACGCAGAAAGCCAAATGGCTAATGCGTCAGCTGCTGAATTTGATTATCAAAAAGCAGCTATGCAACTAGCGGAAGCTATTGCACAACTTCGCGTAATCCAACAATTACGTAAGTAAGCCTATCCGGTTTTTAAAAGCCCACTTTATGTGGGCTTTTTTGTGTCCGCTGGATGACATTACTTTACATAGCTGTTAATCTCTTGTTAATGTTCTTGAATTTAAAACACTTTTATTCCCAAACTGTGATATGGATGTTGGATTATAATAACTATGAAAGAAGCAAATTTTCCCCGAAGTGTCAAAGAAGTTAAGTTTGGGGCATGGTCTTTAAATCCTAAGCTGCAAACAATTTTTGACGGCGAAGTAGAAAGAGAGTTAGAGCCGCTTCTTTTTAAAATACTTTCTTATCTGATTATTAATAAAGATGAGATAATTACCCGCCAAGACTTAATTGATGACGTATGGTGTCAGCATTATGTTGATGACAACGCAATTAACCGAGCAATGTCAGAACTTAGAAAAGTTCTAAAATCTGAAATACAACGTGGTTTAGTAGTAAAAACACACTACCGAAAGGGTTATAGCTTTTTTTTAGAGCCGGAGGTTATTTATTATGAAGAAAAAAATTCAGAAATAACTTCAAATCAGACTGTACAAGGAACGACGAAAAAAAAGACATCGCTTTTAATTTTCGTGATAGCTGTCGTTATTATAGGTTTTGGTGTTTATATTTATTCTAGTTCAACTAGTAAAATTAAAGTTGAAGAATTTAATATAGTAGATAAAAATTTCAATGAAGAAACTCTTTCATGGATGGAAGGTATATATAGCGAGTTTATTTTATCGCCAGATAATCAACATGCTGCAATCGCATTTACTCAAGCTGGAAGTCAATACTCTTCTTTATTAATTAAAACTCTAGACTCAGGTAAAGAAAAAAAAATCACTAGTACAGACAACAATCTTTATCCTGTTGGTTGGAATAGCTCTGCTGCTAAGTTAATTTACAAATCTGAAAATAAAAACAATTGTAAGTTCTGGGAGGTAGATGTAAATCTTAGTCGTGAGAGTAAATATTTATTTGATTGCCAGATGCGATATGCGTTAGGAACTATCATAGATGATAGTGCATTTATTTATTCAAAATATGGCTACCGCAAAAGAAGTGAGCTCTCAGCTATTGTCAATAGAAATTTAAAATCCGGGGATGAATTTCAAATAACATCACCAAGTTTAAACTCTTTTGGTGATAAATTTTTGTATTATATAAAAAGTAAAAATCTCATTATATTTGGAAGACTAAAGAGTAATAATTCTACTGACCTTTTTATGACAGACTTAGAAGGTAGAAATCAGGTTAAATTATTAGCGCATAAAGGTAGAATATGGAGTGTTAATTATGATATTTCTAAAGACTCCATTCTTTGGTATGGCTATAAGGAAAATATTATATATGAATATTCCTTATCGTCAAAAAGATTTATAAAGAAGATTCATGTTAAAGGCGCTAGTTCATACTCAATGACATCGCCAATTTCAAATTCAGAAGTGATTGCACTGACTTACCCCTACTACAATAATGTCTATTATTTAGATTTTACAAGTGAAGATAAAACTCAACTATCTAACTCAGGAAGATATAATATATCTTCAAGTTATATAGGTGAAAGTGTAACTTATCTAAAAAGGAATAATTCTTCTAATAAACAAAATTCTGTTGAAGAAGTAAGTTTTAGTGGTGAGCTTATTCGTTCTAAGCCTCTAAGTTCTGATTATAAAAAGGTTAAAAGAAACAGTAATGTTAATGATGAAATGTTAGGGGTAAAAAATTCACAAGTTCATATTTTGAATTACAGTAGCTTTTCTATTGAAAAAATCATAGAAATCAAAGGTGAACTCCATTATGTAGACTATTTGGATGAGTCTAATATAGGTTACATACTTAATGATGAAATTGAAAATAAGAAATTATCGTATATATATAGTAGAAATTTATCTAAAAGTATTTTATTGCCGATTAGTGATGCAGTTTGGTTTAATCAATTGTCATCAACTAAGTTCGTTTTTTTATCTAATGTTGATAAGCTGTATTTGTTCGATACGTCTAATGGCATTAAAGAATTAGTTGATGATGTTGGGAAAATTTTTTATAAGCAATCATTAAGTCTTATTAATAATAGCCTTTATTACTCGAATGGAGTTAATGTGAAAAGGTATAACTTTGAGGATTTGGGTAATATCACCAAAGAGGTCATTTATGAGGTAGATAATTCAAAAACTTTAATATCTAGAATTGAGGCCACTGAAGCAGGGTTGTTAATGGATATGTTAGATATTGAAAAAAATGAACTTGTGAAGCTTGTGAAAAATTAACTGTTTTTATACTCATAGCTGCCCGTTTATTAAAGCCCATGTTTATAGTCAGTCAAAGACTCAAATCAATCATCATGTGTTATGGGTTTATTTTTAAATAACGGCTACTAAAGTTAAGTAATATGGGGATACTAAAGGTGTAGGTTTTTTAGTTTAAGGTATACTAAACGAGCTGAAGTGGTGCAAAGCGGCTTCAGATAAGGGCGTGGGTGTTCTAAAAGCCAAAGTAAACGACCTTAAAACTCCTCCAACTACCATACCTGAATAAAATAGAGCTCAGATTAACAAGAAGCTTGGTCGAAAGGTGCTTTAAAGCGAACTTAATAGGTCTCCTAGCTATAAAAAAGCTTAGCTTCGAGGTCGGTCATATTCGCTATCGAGTTCTAAAAAATTACTAATACTGATCTTCTCTCCTAAATCTAGGACACCTAGCTTGCCAATTTATACATTCTTCATACTCTTTTGAGGGTTGATTTCTGTAGTGGCATAGTTAATTTGGCCACCCATTAAAAAAAGAAATGTTATGCTATTTGTATACTAATTTGGGTGAAAAATGACGAGATTAAAACGCGCAACGTACTCTGCGGCAATCAAATTAGAAACAGCTCAGCTTGTAGTCGATCAAGGTTACACACAAAAAGGTGCAGCCAAGGCTATGGGTGTTGGTAAATCAACTGTAAGTAGGTTATCAATTAAAGCAAGAAGGGAATGGCCAATCCCCATTAGCTTCACCAATGACGCCTGAACAAATTGAAATCTGCGAATGTAAAAAGCAAATTCAACGTATTGAATTAGAAAAGGATATATTAAAAAAGGCTACCGCTCTCTTGATGTCTGAGCCCCTGAACAATTATCGTTAATTGAGGAATTAAATCAACAAGAGCGTTACCCAATAAGCGTGTTGTGTAGCGTATTCAATGTGAATCGCAGCAGCTATAAATATTGGGCCATACGGGATACAATGCCGGCACCAGAGCAAGTAAGGTTAGAAGCGAAAGTTAAAGCTAAAGCTATACATGCAATGAGTGGCGGTTCGGCTGGAGCACGGACAATCGCAGCAATTGCAACGAATAGGTTTTAAATTAAGCCGTTATCGCGCCGTTAAGCTGATGGTTAAACTAAAACTAGAGAGCTGCCAAGTACCACACCATCAATATAAATGCGATGGTAATGAGCATCTTGAAGTCCCAAATTTGCTGGATAGGCAGTTTGACGTAGTTGAGCCAGATACCTAATGGTACAGTGATGAGATGTACATTTGGACAGGCAATCGCTGGGCTTATTTAGCAGTCGTTGTTGATTTATTTGCACGCGAAGTCGTTGCTTGGGCAATGTCATTGTCGCCAGATACTAACTTAACGCTAAAAGCGCTTGAACTCGCGTATGGAAGCAGAGGAAAGCCGACAGGACTGATGTTTCACTCAGACCAAGGAAGCCACTATACAAGTTCAAAGTACCGCCAACGTTATGGCGCTATAAAATTACACAAAGCATGAGTCGGCGTGGAAATTGTTGGGATAATGCGACAATGGAACGATTTTTTAGAAGCTTTAAAACGGAGTGGATGCCAAAGATTGGATATGAAAACTTTAAAGCAGCTAAATATAGTGTGAGTCATTATATCAACGGATATTATAACAATGTTAGATCACATCATTATAATGCAGGTTTAGCACCAAATGAATCTGAGATTAGGTACAGGGATTCTAAAACTGTGGCCAAAATTAGTTGACCACTAAAAAATATGTCTAGTGAAAGCTGGGAAGTCTAATCAATACGTTCAGTCGAAGGTCATACAGAGATTTTAATTATGTTTCGAGGGGATTATCGAAACTAGTGTGGATGAAGAATAATATCTCAAGTTAATTGTCTAAATTACTTTCTATGCAATAGTAATTCGTTTAATTCAATCATTATTTAAATATCCTCACAGTGTAACAAAAATAAAATTCAATTATAACAATACTTTATGTTTGATTGTTATTTTATAAAATAAGGATTGATAATTACTAATACTCTTTAAAACTCTTTAATATTTAGTTAATCCAGTAACTCAACATTTAGAGAATTATATGAACATTAAAATAAAGAAGAAAAAGCTAAAAGAATTAAATAAGACACATCCCGTACAGTTAGAACGAGATCAATTGGCTCATATTAATGGTGGAGATAGTCATCATGGGACTTCTTCGTGGATACCTGGTACCACACCGCCAGGTACTAGACCATCAGAGATCAATCAATAAGACACCATTATGAGTATTTTTTTACCGTTCATAGCACTATCTCTAAATGGTGTTTTGAATATTAATACACCGGTAGTTGAGAATTATATTTACTCTACAGAAGTTGGAGAGGTTGTACGCTCTTCAGATACACAAGATAAAATTGTAAATCAAGGTGACTTTTTATTGTCATATTCTGCCGAAAGTACAGGGAAGTTAGTAAATATTAGCTCCACTTTAAATGGTGAAATTACTTACCGCTCTAAACTTAAAAAGGGAAGTAAATTTGCACAAGGTGAGCTTTTGTTTAAGGTTAAGGGTGATGAGGTATACGGTATATTACAGTTAGAAGATAACTATCTTTTTGATTTGCTTCCTGTTGGAGGCACCTTGCTTTGTGCGGAAGCATATTCTTTTCCTTTAGAGATTATTAAGGTAAATAAAAAGGTAATTTTAGTATCAATAAAAGTTCACAATACAGACTCACTAAAAAATATCAGTAATGGCACTCAAGAGTTTCAAATTTGTGAAGAGTAAGCTTTAATTTTATAGGCAGCGGCGTGATTTAACCAGAGGTGCTTTTTATATTTTAGAGTTAGTAGTAAGATCTCAAAAAGCTCAAGGTATGGCGGTACTTTGAGCTACCAACTACATACGCGAGAAATGCAATAAGGATGAGCTGAGTATAGCTTTTTACTAACTTAGGCTTGCTCTGACAGATACTCGCTTCTTACTATGGCATAGTCTAATTATTCATATGAACGATATTATTGTTCGCTAAATAGAGCTATGCGAATGCTGTTTTATCGTGGGTAAATGTGCCTAACTCTTTTAGGTTACCAACATAAAAGGTATCTTGTGAACTAAGGTAATCAGTGGGAGCTGTTTCAATTGATCATTTTTCTTTTCAAGGGCAGTAACTTGCTCGCCTGTAAGAATAACTGCTTCCTGCGCTACTTTAGCGTCTTTTAGAGCTTTAGTCTGCCTGATTAGGGGCACTCCACTAGCGGAAAAAATACGCCTAGTTTACGCAGCTCGTTACTCGATCTGACTTGGCCTTGAACTGGGTATTCAACAGCAGAATCAGTGACTGCTTTGTCACTCTCTATATCCTCACGGTTCTTTAGGTTTTGTACTCTGGACTTCCCAGAATTTGCTAGACACCCAATAAGTTACATTGTAACTCCTAATTAGAGGTGTTTTATGAGCAAAGGCAAACGGTATACCCAAGAATTTAAAATAGAAGCAGTTAAACAAATAACTGAACGAGGTTATTCAGTTGCTGAAGTATCAGAACGATTAGATATTTGTACCAAAACGTTATATCACTGACGGAGCCAGTTATCAGATAAACCTAAAGCCGTTCAATCATCCGATGAAAAATTGAAGATCGCTAAATTAGAAGCGCAATTGAAACGTTTCACGGAGGAACGGGATATTTTAAAAAAGGCCGCAAGGTACTTTGCCAGCAACTCCGAGTAAAGTACGGCCTCATTCGTTATCATCAAAATGAGTTTTCTATAACGACGATGTGCCGCCTTTTTAAGCTGCATCGTAGTGGTTTATATGTGGCCACAGTGATGGATTTATTCTCTCGGCGTATTGTGGGTTGGTCGATGGACAAAAATATGGATAAGCACCTTGTTATAAACACATTGTTGATGGCGGTATATCAACGTCAACCGAAGGCTGAGGTAATGGTGCATAGTGATCAAGGTAGCCAATACGGTAGCGCAGACTACCTCGCATTTATGAAAGAACATAACCTTGTGCCTTCGATGAGCCGCGCTGGGAACTATAATGATAATGCGGTGGCTGAAAGTTTTTTTGCGACAATTAAAAAGCGAATAATTAAGCGTAAGATATACTCGACACGTGAAGATACGAAAGCTGAGATATTCAATTTTATAGAAATGTTTTACAATCCAAAAAAGCGCCATTCACATACAGGCAGGTGTTTCACCTGCTAAGTTTGAAGAAGCGTACTATTCTGAACTAAAAACTGTCTAGTGAAAGCTGGAAAGTCTTTACAGTTTGTCTGATTTTTTATCAAATGATAAAAGCTATTTCTTAAATCATCAATTGATGAATAGCTCCCTTCAAAGTTAGTGAGTTATAAAGTCGCAGAAAAAGATATGTTCTTACCTAAATATTAATTACCTTTTCAAATTAATGCACTGCTTTTACTTTATATAAATAGTTATTAAAAGGACTATTTATATTAGCAAAGCAAATCTAGTCACTATTACTAACTTATTTATAAATAACTTTTCAACTTAAGTAACTGAAAAATAATATCTTTATTAATTATCCTTACATTTGCTCAATGAATAATTATCTGTGAATATAAATTCCATCGAATCAGAAGGGCCAATAAAAACCCTCTTTTAAAAGTTAAATAATTTGGAGTTTACTATGACGCTTAATGAATATTTTAGTAGTTACTATGCATTAATCTGCGATGGTCATTTGGATTCTCTCGGACAGTATTACAGTGTGGAATCTCCATTATTTTTAGCAAGAAAGCGGCAGTTTGAAAAGTTGAGACAGCAATTTGACTTTAAGTTCCTATTACAAAATATTTCTGTAATTGCAAAACAAGATGATCTACTTGTTGTAATAGATCGCTTGAATTTTCAGGCCGAGATAGGAGGTAAAAGTGTCGAAAAAATATCTGTAAATCTTCACTCTTTAGTAAAAGAACTTGGTGAATGGAAAATTCACAGCAGCACGCAGCTACCAGAATTTTTGGTGAGATAATGCCTGAATTATTCCGAAAAGAAGCCATTGACCATCAAGGGCAAAAGCTTGATGGAGAAGTAACAATAGCAACTCATATGTCTTTTACATGGATACTGGGTTTAATTTTAGGAATTGTTGTCGTTGGCTTTACATATCTTACATTAGGTGAATACCACCGAAAAGAAGTTGTTTCAGGCTATTTACGGCCAACGACAGGGCTATCTAAAGTCTACCCTTTAACAACCGGTGTTATTGACGAAATTTTTGTTGAAGAGGGGGAAAATGTCTTTAAAGGGCAGTTGTTAGCACGGATACGCATAGAAAGGTTACTGGCTTCAGGTAACGACATTAATGATGTGATTGTGAGTGAGTTAACTAAGCAAAAGCAGTTTTTAAATGAAAATCTACAAAATCAAAAATTATTAGCTGAAGTGAGTGTTGAAAAATTAGAATCTCAAATAGCGAGCACGACTTTCCAAGTGGAGCAGGCCCAAAAACAGCTAGCATTATTAGATAAACGAGTTGTTTTGAGTAAAAAAAGAGTTACTGATACCGAATCGCTTATAGAAAGACAATTTGCTTCTAACGCTGATTTGGAGACGGTAAAAGATAATTACTTTGCAATTCAACAACAAGCCGAAGATCTAGAAGCGCGTTTGCTTACGCAAAAAGAGTTGCTGAGTCAGTATCGTTTTGAATTAATACAAATGCCGATGAATCAACAAGAGGTTGAATCACAGCTACGTTCTCAATTAGCGAATATAAATCAGCAGATTAGCCAAGCTGAATCACAAGGTAGTTATGATGTTAGAAGTCAGCGTAGTGGCCGCATTAGTAACTTATTAGTTAAGCCAGGGATGATGGCACAATCAAATTATCCATTAATGGCAGTGTTACCAGAAGATACAAAATTAGAGGCCGTTCTTTTTGTACCAACTAGAGCTTATGGATTTGTACAAAAAGGGCAAGGTACACGCATTCGTTATCAGGCATTTCCATACCAACGCTTTGGTATTTATGACGGGGTGATAAAAAGTGTATCTAAATCAATACTTTTACCAAGCGAGACGGCTTTACCTGTTTCACTTCAAGAGCCAATGTATCAAGTAGTAGTAGAGTTAACCAATCAAAATGCAAAAGCTTATGGAGCTTCTGTTCCTCTACAAGCAGGCATGTTACTCGAAGCAGACATTATGGTAGATAGTCGTTCACTCTTTGAGTGGTTATTTGAGCCAATATATAGCATTAAGGGAGCAGTATGATGGAAAACCCGATGCATTTATTAAAATTTAGCGGAACAAAACGTCTTCCGGTAATTTTACAAACAGAAGCTGCGGAGTGTGGGTTAGCAAGTATAGCAATGGTTGCCGCTTATTATGGTTACAAAACAGACTTAACAAGCTTACGCCAAGAGCACGAAATTTCTTTAAAAGGTGCAAATCTTGAAGAGTTAATGCAAATTGCAGACAAGTTAAAGCTGAGTTCTCGTGCTTTAAGATTAGATTTAGAGCATTTATTGCAGCTCAAAACTCCCTGCATTTTACACTGGGATATGAATCATTTTGTAGTACTTAAAAAGATAACTAAAAAGTCAATTGAGATACACGATCCGGGTTTAGGTGAACGAAAATACACAATGGAAGAGTTTTCTAAACACTTCACGGGTGTTGCATTAGAGTTGAGCCCAACAGAAGAGTTTAAGTCAGAAGATTCACGTGTAAATTTAAAGTTATCTGATTTCTGGAGCAAGGTATCAGGCTTAAAGTCAACGCTAGGTAAAGTGTTTGTTTTATCACTATTACTGCAAGCATTTGCAATAGCGAGTCCTTATTACATGCAGCTAGTAGTTGATGAGGTTATTTTAAGCTATGACCAAAACTTACTCACTATTTTAGCTATTGGCTTTGGACTGTTGATGGCAATAGAGATGGTAACCGGTGCAGTTAGGAGTATTTTATTGCTGCACTTCGGTAACTTGATGAGTATACAGCTAGGTGCAAATTTATTTCATCACTTGATCCGATTACCACTACAGTATTTTGAAAAGCGACATATTGGTGATGTTGTCTCTCGGTTCGGTTCACTGCAACAAGTAAAGGAGCTATTAACTAAAGGCGTAATAGAGGCGGTTATAGATGGTGTTATGGCTATTGCGACACTCATTATGATCTTTTTATATAGCCCAAAGCTGAGCGTTATTGTGTTAATTGCAATAGCTATTTATGCAGTTTTCAGAATTGCAATGTATCGCCCATTACGTCAAATGTCAGAAGAGGTCATTGTTAACCAAGCTAAAGAGCAATCTAACTTTATGGAAACTGTGAGGGGGATTCAAACTATAAAATTGTTTGGCCGAGAGGTGCAAAGACAAAGTGTGTGGCATAACAAATATGCAGATAGCTTGAACTCAGGCATACGAGTAGGTCATTTAAACATAGGCTACGAAGCGTTTAATAAAGTTATTTTTGGCCTTGAAAATGTTTTAGTTATTTATTTTGCAGCCATGCTTGTTATGGAAGGTGATTTAACGGTCGGTATGTTGTTTGCCTTTATGGCTTATAAGCTTCAGTTTGTAGATAAAATATCAAGCTTAATTGAGAAAATAATCGAATTTAAGATGCTCAGTCTTCATTTTAACCGCTTAGCCGATATTTCTCTAACAGAGAAAGAGCAAAATATTCAAGGCAGAATGAGTGGTAAAGAAATTAGCGGCAATATTGAGCTGAAAAACATTAGTTATAGGTACAGTAAAAAAGAAGCACCAATATTTAATAAGTTAAATTTATCAATTAAAGCAGGGGAGTCTGTAGCTATTACAGGTCCTTCTGGTTGCGGAAAAACCACATTAGCAAAGCTGATGCTTGGGTTGTTTGAGCCAGATGAAGGCAGAGTTGAGGTGGATGGTATTGATATAAGACAATTTGGACTTGGGCAATATCGAACACAAATAGCTGCAGTAATGCAGGACGACCAACTTTTATCAGGCTCAATAGCGGACAACATATCATTTTTTGACCCAGAGTTAAATATGCAGCAGGTTCAATGGGCAGCAGAAATCGCTGCAATTGATAAAGATATTTTACAAATGACAATGGGCTACAACACACTTGTTGGTGATATGGGAGCTGCATTATCGGGCGGACAAATACAGCGCTTGTTATTAGCTAGAGCTTTGTACAGAAAACCTAAAATACTATTTATGGATGAAGCAACTAGTAACCTAGATACTAAATTAGAATTTTCAGTAAATGAAGCCGTAAAAACTCTAGATGTAACACGTATCATTATTGCTCATAGGCCTGAAACTATAGCTAGTGCTGACATAGTGATTGAGTTGTCTTTAGGTAAGGCTATTTTGGGAGGGAAACCTTCGCAAAGTGCTAGAAGATATAAGCATGGTATACCCAGTTTAACTGAAGTAACTAAAATAAATACAGTTAAATTTAGTGGTGATAATTTCATTTTGGATTAATCGTTTAATAAAACGGTGATTGATTTATGCAGCATCACCATTCCATGTTTTTTGGTGAAAAATAATAACTAACTAGGAGAAATACAATGACTCACAACGAAATGA